>CAYSDT010000289.1:0-4511 GCA_964429835.1 uncultured Ardenticatenaceae bacterium
CACATTGAATGGGTACATGAAGCATTTGTAAATGATTCATTGACTTTATTCAGCGCGGCGGCGGGGCGGTTGGAAAAGGCGTATAACTGGAAAGATGGCATTATCACCGAAATGGCGCATCTGGTGATGGCGGTGCATGATGTGGGCAAATTGAGCGAAGGGTGGCAAGGATGGGCGCGAAAGTGGCAAAAAGCAATTGGCAACGGGGAGATCCCCTTCCCTGCCGCGCATACGGATTATGATCCGATGAATCCCAAGCATAAAATCAAGGTGGGCAAACGGCCGTCGCACGCCGTAGAAAGCGCGTTGGCTTCAATGCCTATTTTGCAAAGTTTGGTCGCTTCCGATATGGGGACATATGGATCATTGTTGCGAGCGGCATTTACGGCCGTTGCCCGCCATCACGCCCCCTTTTCCTCTCAGCCTGGCAGTTACCAACTCATTCCCGACCACATGCAGGAAATTGAAAGTACGCTAAACTTATTATCCAAGAATGTGCAACAGGCATGTCAAGATGTTGATGTGCAGGATGAAACAGATGTCAAAAGGGATTTGCCGCCCAAATTTATTGAACAGTACATGCTAATCAAACCACGCAATGAGCGGGACGTTTGTTGCTACATGCTGCTCGTTCGTGCTTTGCGTACTGCCGACCAAGAAGGGACAAAAAAGGGCAGTCAGTAATACTCAGGGATATTAATTATGAACGATTGTTTTTACATAGACAAAATGACAGGAACTTTCACCGATGAGTTGTTGACGGCCGGATTTATCCATCTGTTAGAAAATTTATTGTACCAGCAAGTTGGGTCAGATTTCGAGATTGTTCAAACTGATTTTGGACAGTATTACCAAATTGAAGTTACGCCCGCATTAGATATGGTGCAGTTAGACGAGATGATTCCCGCTTTCCCCCTCGCCCCTATTTTGCGGACGAAGAAAAACAGTGCAACATTGCCTGATTTACCTGAAAAGAGTGAATACTTGGTAGATTACGATGCTGAAAAAGAGAAACGCTCTGCATTTTTTGCCGCCTACAAAGATTTGGAAGGGACGATGAAATATGCGTATGCTGTCGGTGAAGATGACAATTTTCCCTTTGATACAATGCCGTCTCCGCCGCATCATCGGTGGGATGTGTTTACCTTGCTCAATGCACCGCCCATGCCTATCAACGGTTACAACAAATTGATGGTGCAATGGCACGCGATTGGCAAGGCTGGGGAAGCAGGGGCGGTTTGCCGTTTGGCTTGCGAACTATTCAGTGCGTCACCTAATGATGTGGAAACGGCCGTTTCCACATGGAATCCATTTGCCAAACAGTATAAATGGATGAAAACAGCGAGCGCGAGTCAATTTTTCAACCCATCGCAAGGCAAGGGAATCAACAAAGCATTGCCCAACAGCGTCGGGCTGGGTAATATGAAAAACTTCTGGTTGCTGGAATGGTTAAAAGCGATTGGCTTCTATCACATTGCGTTTACAAAACGGATGAAAGGATCGGATGATCGTAAAACGTATGTGCCAGCAGGTGGGCGGTCAACTGTGCAGGCGCGGCAAGCGGTGCAAACGGCATTTGGCAAGAAAATGAGATTTAGCGAAACGGCCGTTCGCTCCGACATCCTTACTGTCATCCGATATGTGCAATCATTTCTTGACGTAGTGGAAACAGCACAATCAGATACGGCAACTGATATGGAAAAGGCATATTTGGCGATGATGGGGAAAGTGAAACGGCCGTCTGACTTCCTACGCGGCTTCCACGCCGTCTACTACAAAAGTTTAGGCACATCCGTTGTCACCATGAATATCGCCTTTCTCAACTTGCCCGGCTGGGTAGAGATAAAACAGCCCGAAGATGCCACCATTTTTCGCGATATTCTTGAAGAGCAAAAAGACATCGTGCGTCAATTTAAGGAAAACAAAGGAGAAGAGATAGACCTCCTGCAACAGTTCCGTGATTTCATCGTCGCCGATAATCTTGATCCATTTTTTGAATTCACCACTGCATACAGCAGTTGGTTGATCAGTCAGGGAGAGAAAAAAAGCGGTTTCCCACCGCGTAAATTTAGTACCGACAATTTAAGGAGATTAATTATGAGCAGTGAACCGAAATTAAGCCCAATCTTGGAATCGGAAGGCTTCCGCAATATCGCTTACGCCATCCGCCAAAGCACGGTGACAGCCCAATACCGCAAGGGACAAGGAGATCGCCGTTATGATGTGCGTTATGGGTTGGGGCGTGATTTAGTGCGCCAATCCCAATATCCAGCTGATTTTATTGCCGCTTTGAGCGATTTTTTGCATAAATATAACGCTGAAAATGCACAAGTGATGGAAAATCGCCCAAAACCCTATCGCCGCAGTATTAAAACTAGCGATATTGAAGAAATTACCCGCCTTATTGATGAACATGGCTCTGAAGTTATTGCCAAATTATTGGTCGCGTTTGGGTATGCTCGTGTGCCGCGCCAGACAGACGAAGAAAAAGGAAATAAGTAGGTCAAGTTTGCAAACTTGACCCACAGGAGAAAATAAAATGAACAAAATATATTCTTTATCCGTATCCGCAGAATTAACATTAGATATGCACTCCCTCAATAATGAAGGAGGTGAAGGTAATCAAATACAAACGCGCATGGTCAACATCGTGGATAGTGATGGCAATCTGAAAAATGTAAACGCCATCTCTGGTGATATGATCAAGCATATTTTGGCTGAACATTTGCATAGAATTGGCGTTGCCAGCCAATTGCCGATGTGTTCTGCCTGCCGTACCTTTAACGCCAATCGCATCAGTGCTGACGCTGATTACATTGCCAAAATAGAAAAAATGAGCGATGCTGAATCATTGACGCTTATGCTGCAAACGTGTGCCATAGATGACATGATGGGCAATCTCATCACTGCGGGGTCAAAATCGTTGCCGCGTAAATCAGTTGTGGAGTTTGGATGGGTTGTTGGTAAACCTGAAAAAACACGTTCGGATAGTTATTTTCATGTTAAATATGCGAATGAACGCAGCGATAAGAAACGGTCGGCCGATAGCGAAGAAGGGGCGCGTAAATCAAATCTGGGACAAGCGATCTTCCATCGCCCAGCCAATAGCGGTGTTTACGCGCTTATTGCGACGATTGAAGCGGCACGGATCGGTTTTAACGACATCACACAAGAGTACGTCATTAGCGAAGAGGAGCGACAAGCGCGGTTTAAGGCGTTGGTCGAAGCGTTGCTGTATACGTTGGTAGAACCTGCTGGTGCGATGCGGAATACGCAGGCTCCGCATATTTTAGATGTGCGCGGAGTCGTCACCGTTAGTCGGGACATTGTGCCTGCCCCTACTCTTAGTCCGTTGAAAGAGGGGTATCGGGAAGAGGTTGTCGGGCTATGCGAAACGCTAAACAGCATCCGCCCTGACGCGCTGACAGCAACTCCCTTTGATTCGATCAATGAATATGCCCAACAGTTAAGCACGATTATTGCTGATGGAATGCCGTATCATTTGAGTTATTAAATTTGTATCTTCTCAATATTTCGGGGAGACCTGACAGGTTTTTTGCGATACTCGTGTAAAACAAAAGGCGTTAGTGAAACCTGTCAGGTCTTTACCCCAAGTTATTGAGATGTTACTTAAATTTCCATTCCTAAGTATGGAAGTGCCAGGCACGGGGCAACATGGTCTTAATTGACTACGTTGTGCGCCCCGTGCCAAGCACTTTGGACAGGTTTATTATGAACTGGACACAAGCAACGTACCAACCAACAACTTTATTCAGCCTCAAGCCATCGTGGGCAACTTCGTCTGGCGGCAAAAGTTTGTTGATGCCGTCTCCGTATGCGTTGAAAATGGCATTGCTGGATGCGGCTATTCGTGTGGATGGCTGGAAACATGCCAGTTTTTCATGGTCATGGATCAGTCAATTGCAAATAGGGATTCAACTGCCTGAACGGATGGTGGTTACGAATTTATTTGCCAAGATATTGAAAATACGGCGAAACCCAGCGAAAGAAGGCGCAGCAGATGCGGGCCCGTTTCAAAAAACAATCGCTTATCGTGAATATGTTTATTTTTCAGATGTGATCCATTTGGCATTGGGAACGGATGCGGCAAATCATCCATCGCTGGAGACGTATTTGCTTAATATCAATTATTTGGGCAAACGGGGTGGATTTGTGCAGTTGATGGGGCGGCCAACGGCCGTTTCCAACATTGCCGCCTATACCATACTGACAGAAGAGATGACAGCGTTCCCCCCACACGGCCTAATGCAGCGGATAGATGATTGTGATCCCAAAATGAAATTGGATCAGGCCAATATCTACACAAAGGCTCGTCCCAAGCGCATTGTGCGGGATGTTGTATTGCCATACCGACTGAAAAAATCCAGCCGATCTTATTCGTTTTATGAACGGGTGAGCTGAACTTATGATCAATCTCCAACTCACCCATCTCCGTTTTGACTGCACGGCCGTTTCCCCCATCAAGTTAGGCGGTCATTACGCTGGCAGCA
>CAYSDT010000290.1:0-4504 GCA_964429835.1 uncultured Ardenticatenaceae bacterium
GGCCGTTTTCATCGCAGATCATGTGGTGTAAACGGCCGTTTTCCATTCAATTCCCCTCAAACTTGCAGAAAACGGTATAGTTGCTGATAAGCCCCCTCCCAATCATCATGCGGATTGCTGATCATCGTTTTATTAAACGGCCAGTCACGATACAGACGATCCTTTACACCTTGCCACTCCTCAAAAAACTGAATCCACCCCTCAAAATTATTTAGCCCACGAGATTGAATCATTACAAATGTCATGGCTTTCCTGTGATCAATGTCATGTGCCTTAATTCGAGCCACTGGATACATTTCTGATATGATAATTCAACGAGCATTGAGATAATAGTGGATAACCATATTGAGCGTGAAAGTAATGGGTTATGCCAATATCACGCGCTACAACATCTTCATCGCTATCGTTGGCTTTACCATCATTTTAACTGGCTACATATATAATCTCGTCATTCGCTAACTATGTTTGCATTACTCGTCATCCTTATATTCGCTCTGGCTTTTATCTTTTCGATGCTTGGACTAGGTGGAGCGATGGTCTATAACCCGCTGATGGTCTGGTTTGGCTACGACTTCAAAAGTGTGGTTGTGCCAACTGGTTTACTGCTCAATGGGCTAACGGCCGCTTCTGCCGCTTGGGCGTATTATCGCAAGGATATGATTGATTTCCGTGTGGCACTGCCGCTGGTGATTACGTCGGCTTTGGGCGCGCCAGCTGGTGCTTATTTTACCCAATTCATCAGCACCAACACCCTGCTGGGATTATTTGCAATGGTGGTTTTGTTTGCTGGTGGACGGATGCTGCTGGTAAGCAAAGCACCTGAACCAGAAACGATGCGCGGTACGGCACGGCAGCGCATGTTTTGGGGTGCTGGGCTTGGTCTAGGCATCGGTTTTATTGCTGGAATGCTGGGTATTGGCGGCGGTTTTCTTATTGTGCCACTACTGATGGTGATGGGCTACCCCACTAAAATTGCCGCCGCTACCTCTGCTTTTACCGTTGTTTTCTCGTCATTCACCGGCTTTTTGGGACACGCGGCCGTTGGTCATTTTGACTGGACATTTATGCTCCCGTTAGCCATTGCCGTCATCATCGGCTCTCAGCTTGGGGCGCAGGTGATGGCCGGCCAAATGAAACCCCGCCGCCTCAAGCAGATGTTCGGCGTTTTACTCTTGTTGATTGGTCTCAAAATGATTTGGGGCTTATTTTAATCGTTAAACACGTTGGCAAAGGAAAATAATTTTAGGCGATTTCCAGAAATGAATTAGGGCTTAGATAAATCACACAACGTTGATTGTCATTCCTGCGAAGGCAGGAATCTACTCCTGTAAAAGAATGGATTCCGACCCACGCGGGAATGACAGGTTTTTCCCGTTTATTTTCCAGAATATGTCTTACATGGGTCGAACGAAGTAGAAAAATTATAACGATGGAGAATAAATAATTAGTATGTTACTTGTAAGTGTATTATTGAAAGGATTGGCCGCAGGTGTTATCGTGGGCTTTGTAACCGCATCCATTAAATCTTGGGTAGACCGCTTTTTTCTGGTCATTTTGTTAGTCAGTATGTTGCAATTACCCATTCAGGAAGCCATTGTGGTTAATCTGATCGTCGTGGGGTTGGCGGCCGTGATGATGGTTTTACGCCAGAGCAGTGTGCTACTGGCTGTGCGTCAGGAGTGGAGCATGATTGTGATTTCGGCAGCGTTGGGCGGTATGTTGGGGCGTTTGTTGGGATTGGCAGCCGCGCCATCTGCACTGCTGGCTGTTTTGGGCATCTACGCCATTCTGGTCGGTATTCGTCTGGTGTTTATCAAGCCAGTACCAGAGCGGGAAGCCAAGTCGCATCCAGCTTGGCTGGCTACTGTCTCTTTTTTAGGTGGCGGTCTGGCGGGGCTGCTTTCGGCTGGCGGCAAGCCGTTTACCGTCCCCATTTATAATTGGGCTTTGGGGCATCATCCGCAACGGTCGTATGCATTGGCGGCGTTGGGGGTTTCAACGGCCGTATGGGTCGCGTTGGCTACACAAATAGCTGTTGGCGTCACCATCCCCGCCAAAGATTTAACGCTGGCGGCTTACGAATTCGTCGTCATTACCCTGACCGCATTGCTCGTGTCCCGATTCTGGTCGCCTAGATTAAGTCGGATTGTCAGCCTGATTGTCGCACCTCTGCTCATTCTGGTTGGCATTCGCTTTTTATGGATAGTGTATATTTCATAAGCTATCCGTAAATTATCATTTGCTAGTATGCGTGGATATTAAAATTAGGAGAACAACATGATTGAACAAGATTTTGCAGAGTATTTAACCAGCTTTGACTACAACGAGCGTCAAGCTATGAAAATTCAGGCTCCAGAAATGTTGCGGCTTTACCAAGAAGGGCGGGCGCAGATCGTTGACATCCGTTTTGCCGAAGAACAAACGGCGTGGCAACTTGGTTTCGGACAGCACATTCCCTTAAACGAATTGCCCGACCGTCTGGATGAATTGGATCCCAACAAGACGATTGTTACCATGTGTCCCCATGCTGATCGCGCTGAAATTGCCCGGCTGTTTTTGATGTTGAAGGGCTACCATGCGCGTTATCTAACTGATGGGATGTTAGGCGTAGCCAACATCTTGCGCGGCGATACGGCACGCGATTATATGGCCGGATTATCAAATTAGGAGGGATATTATGTCAGCTTTCATGACCGATTTTGCCCGTAATATCACGCCAAAAGCGATGAAGAATGCCCGAATTTCCGCCGATGCGTTTATCGAGGCATATAATGATGGAACGGCCGAATTTATAGATGTGCGTGTACCAACGGAAACGGCCGTTTGGCAAATGAATTTCGGGCTGAAAATACCAGCCAATGAACTTCCAGAACGTCTGGAAGATCTACCCAAAGACAAGCTGTTGGTCATCGCCTGCCCCTATGCAGAACGATCCAGTATGGCCTATACCTATTTATCCAGTCAGGGTTTTCATGCCCGGTATCTGGAAGGTGGATTATTAGGATTGGTGGATCGCTTAAAAGGGGGCGGGGCTAAAGATATTCACCTTTAGGCTGTCTGGTTTGACCATGTTACATCGGCTCTTTGGGAATCCATGAGATTGATATGATTTGTAGGGGCGACCCTTGTGGTCGTCCTTGATTGGGCGGACACAATGCCACGCCCCTACAATGGCGATACCCCACGAAATCCGAAAGAGCCGTTACATTTCACGATATAGACGATCCTTGATGACTTTCCACTCCTCAAGAAATTGTACCCATCCATCAAAATCATTCAGCCCGCGAGATTGAAACCAGCGATAGTTGGTTGTGGTTCTTTTGCAACGCCCATGCCATCCATTCCTCACCCCGCACTGCACGAAGACGCTTTAGCGCGATTTCGACATTATCTTGATGAAAATTCAACAGGGTTGGTTCAAGAGGTGCAATTTCTTGATAGACTAAATGACAAATATCCATGATTTCAGCCACTGGGTGTTCATTCATGAACATGAACATGGCTGTGTTTTGCCATAAGCGGCTCTCGATTATCGTGATGGTTGGCTTTTGGCGTGCCTGTTCTGCAAAAATTGCCCATAATGGCGGCAATTTTTGAGCAAGATCGTTTGCTTTGAATCCGAGGCAGGCGATAGGGTGAGGGTCGTCTTCTTCAAGATGCCAATCACAGGCAGAGCCTTGCTTTCGAAGATGTGTTCCCAGTTGTACGGTTGTTGTAGTTTTTCCCGCGCCAGGAAATCCTTCAATCAGAATGAGTTTACTGTTCAACATAAATAGTCCCCCAAAAAAGTTCAACTTTTACCATTAAGGCACAGGTTCTGTCGAGATAAAAAGTTGAACTTTTTGGTTTCGACACCTTTTTCCAGTAGTGCATATAATCCTTGACGTGTACGATTAAATTGCATGTTTTCATGTCGTTATTGTGAATGGTTGCCCGTCAATTGTCAACAACCAAATCCTTGACACCCGTTTCAAAATCGTTTACTATGCCCTTGTGACTGACCGTCAGTCAGTAGAGGAAATGGTGAACGATATGATGGCAAGAATTGTAAAAAACCCCGACGAACGACGCAGCGAACTCATCGCGGCCGCCCAGCAACTTTTTTACACAAAAGGGTATGCCAGTACCTCTGTCAACGACATCGTGAAGGAAGTTGGCGTTGCCAAAGGGACGTTTTATTACTACTTTGACTCCAAAACGGCCGTTCTTGAAGCGATAACGATGGGTATGTCCGTACAACTACAGGCCATCTTCCATGATATTGTGGCTGATGAGACGCTGGATGCACTTACGAAATGGAAACGCGCCATGCAGGTGACTGGAAGCTGGAAACTGGAGCGCAAAGAGGAGATTATCGGCATGTTGCGGATGCAAATGCAGGATGAAAACATCTTGTTGCGCCATAAATTACAAGAAGAACTGATGCCTGTGACGGTTGCTGAATTTGCGAAAATCATCGCGCAGGGGGTTGATGAGGGCGTATTTAACACGCCTCACATAGAAG
>CAYSDT010000291.1:0-2088 GCA_964429835.1 uncultured Ardenticatenaceae bacterium
ATCGTGGAAGAGATTGTCGAAGAAGCGATTGAAGAAGAATCTTCTTCTGACGCATAAAGCGATGTAAATGTAATTATTAACGGCCGTTTATCACACCGTTAGCAGTTGCAACTATACGATTATGAGTAAAGGTCTTAACAAAGTAATGTTAATCGGTTGGGTTGATGGTGCGCCAGAAATGCGCCATACCCCCACTGGCCGACCTGTTACTTCTTTCAGCATTTCCACGCCACGCACTTGGACAACACCGGATGGCGAACGACGCGAAGAAACCGAATGGTTTAACATCGTCGCTTGGAGTCATCTTGCCGAGCTGTGCAACAAACGATTAACCCCATCTGCCCATGTTTATGTCGAAGGTCGATTACAAACACGCAGTTGGGAAGGCAAAGACGGCCGTCGTCATTTCCGAACCGAGATCGTGGCAAACGAAGTCATTGTTTTAACAAAATAAAAAATGGATACCTGCCTTCGCAGGTATAAACAACACAACTAAGAGGTTTTATCATGGGTTATAGAAGAAAAAAGAGACAAAACACCCCATTTCGCAAACGTGCCTGCGCTTTTTGTAGCGACAGCCGTAACAAAATTGATTACAAAGATTACGATATGTTGAATCGCTACATCAACGAATACGGACGGATTCGTCCACGCCGTCAAACTGGTGCCTGCGCCAAACATCAACGTTCGGTTGCAGTTGCTGTCAAACGAGCGCGTCACATCGCTTTATTGCCATTTGTAAACGAGTAAATAATCATGGCTAAAAAAAGCAATGAAACATCGACCGAGTCCGCCTCAAAACAGGTCAACACCCGTCGTGAGGAGTTGCGTGGTCAAAAAATGGACGCGGAAAATAAGAAGTTATTAAGGGTTGTATACGCCGTCGCTGGCCTTATCGGTCTTGTTCTAATTTTTGCCCTCGTCAACGAATTACTCATCTCCCCCAGCCGCGCTGTTTCTACAGTTGCGGGTGAAAACATCAGCCTTTCTGAGTGGAAAGATCGTGTGGGCTATGAGCGTACACAACGCATCGTCTTCTTAGAAAGTCAGTACGAGGCGTTTGATGGCGATGTTGGCATCATTCAGCAATTTGCAGGTCAATCGATCACCGAATTGCAAGATGCGGCCACACTTGGCGAAAACACATTGGGGCAGATGACATTTGAATTAGCTGCTTGTCAAGAGTTGGCCGCAACGGGTGTTACCATTTCGGACGCAGATGTTCAAGCTGAGATAGAGACGACGTTTAACTATTTTGGTGAAGACACCGAGTCCGAAGAGGGTGATGCACCTGTATCCATCACCAAAGAAGAGTTTGACGAACAGTACGACGATTTGATGAGTAGTTTGGGTGAATATGGCGTGTCGGAAGAGATGTACCATACCGTCATCGGAAGCAGATTATGCCAAGTATTATTGATGGAATCGTTAGCCGATGAAGCTGACATCAGCACCGAAGCTGATCATGTGAACATTCAGGTTCTTGTGTTTGACAATGAGGTAGAGGCCGCACAGGCGGAAGCTGACATTGCTGACGCTGGCTTTTTGTCTGTATGGGATGCGATCAATGCGGCCGCTAATGCAGAAACCCCCGTATCGTCATCAATTGCAACAGATTTGACATGGCGTACACAGGCTGAATACGAAGCAATTTTCGGCCCAATCACGACAGCGGCGATCTTTGCTTTGCCATTGAACGAATCGAGCGGCGTTATTGTTGATGCTGCTGACCCAACATCACCACGTTATTACATCATCATGGCTGACGGGCATGAAGTACGGCCGTTACCAGAAAGTGCGATTGTTGAGGTGCAACAGCAGTTGTTAGTTGATCATGTGAATGCGTATTTAGAGATTAACGAAGAAGAGTCTAATTTCTGGCGCAATCGCATTCCAACGCAACCGTTGTTGGACGTGAAGTTCTTGGCGCAACCAACGCCAGCACCAGAATCACCTATTGAGGTTGAAACTGAGGTTGATCCATCTGAGTAGTTGGTTCGTTTTGGACAATTAATTCAAAATGCTGATTTGCGCTTGCGTAAATCAGCATTTTTTGTTTATATGGCTGGAGAGAGGGCATGGCAACGC
>CAYSDT010000291.1:2188-4498 GCA_964429835.1 uncultured Ardenticatenaceae bacterium
TTGAGGTGGGGGGAATGAAAGGAGAGAAACTATGAGCGATGAAAGCTGGTTGGAAGGCGCAATTTCGGTGACGGCGGCATTAACGGCCGTTTCCCGACCCATCCACACTATTTATATTCAAAAAGGGAAATCAAACACGGCCGTTCGTCAGGTACGCAATGCCGCCAAGCGGGCAGATGTTCCCGTGCAGACAGTGGACAAAGCGTTTATCGACAAAAAAGCAGGCGGCCGTTCTCACGGCGGCATGTTGGCGCACGTTGGCGAGCGGCGTTTTCAGACGATGGCACAGCTTATCAAAGATAAGTCCGCTCCCTTTATTGTGATGCTGGATGGGGTGGAAGACCCGTTCAATTTTGGACAAGCGGTACGCGCTTTTTACGCGGCGGGGGCAGATGGATTGATTTTACGTCCCCGTAACTGGATGTCGGCGGCGGGTGTGGTGGCGCGGGCTTCAGCGGGAGCTTCGGAATTGATGCCAACGGCCGTTTCTGAAACAGCAGAAGATGCGGCCGATTTTTACCGCCAACATAATCTCACCATCGCCTGTACCAGCGATAAGGGGGCGGTTTCTGTGTACGATAGCGATTTGACGATACCGCTGTTTTTGCTGGTGGGCGGCGAAAAGCGGGGCATTACGCGCTCATTTATGGCGCAAGCTGATTTACGGTTGCAAATTCCATACGCACGGCCGTTTCCATACTCATTAGGAACGGCCGTTTCCGCCTCTGTGCTTGCTTTTGAACTAATGCGGCAACGAAGCACTTCGTTATCGTGTTAAAGTTGTGCGGAAATTTTTACAAAAGGTAGGTATTACACCATGAACGAAATGACTTATCAGGATTATCTAGCAGAAATTGAATACGATTCTATAGATAAGATATTTGTAGGACATATTGTTGGTATTGAGGATATGGTTAGCTTTCATGGCAGCACCGTTGAAGAGTTAGAATCGGAGTTCCATGATGCCGTACATCATTATTTAGAAGTATGTGAAAAAATTGGACAAGAGCCGCAGAAATCCTATTCTGGTAAATTGACGGTACAAATACCGTCAGAAGTTCACAGGGCTGTGGCCTCCATAGCAAGAATTAACAGTAAAAGCGTTAATCAATGGGTTGAAGCGATTTTAATGAAATCGACGCTTGCAGAACCCGTTATGTAAGCGTATTCGCTCTATCACTAATGATGTTGGAAACAAAAACGGCCGTTTAACGGCCGTTTTTGCTTCCAATTTGTACAGAGACAGAGAGTATCCACCTCTATCTCCCATCTCTATCTTCCAGTCTATCGACTGCCAACGATGGCCGCGATGCCGCGACCGAGCCACACTTCACTATCAAAAATCGGATTACTAGCTGAGGCGACGAAATACGTCACCCCTTGCACCGTCGGCCGTTTTTGCAGTTCGTTCCAGAATTTCAGATACTCGTGCGCCTTCCGTGATGAAGATGTGCCATCCTTATTATTGCTTGCCTCCGTCACCCACATGGGACGGAATTGGAAGCGGGCGATGTAATCGTCTAACACACCCAACGCCGTTGACATCGGATATACATTCGACCAGTAGATGTGTACAGCCAGTCCATCGGCTGCATCCACCGCTTCACGGCAAGATTCGATGAAGAAAATATGGTCTTGCTTGACGTTGCTGACCGAGTGACCGGGTGAAAGACCGGGAAAAATGAAACGACGGCCGGGCAGTGCATTGCGATACAGTCGTAACAGTTCCAGCCACCATTTATTGAAGCCAGCCCCATCCGCCCATGAGCTATGCAGCCCTTCGACCTGTAAATTTGGTTCGTTATGCAGTTCAATTACCACATCTTTGCCTTGCAGCAGATTGAGCGTCCGTTGCACATCGCTGAGCGTGTCGTTGAGGAATTGGGCGGGGGTGATGTTGCGTCCGCCAAAATCGAGGAAGGCGCGAACGACCCATTTGGCGTTCGGCTCGTTGGCCGCCAGCTTTTTAATCGCCGCTGGATCGTGGAAGGAGAGGACTTTGATGATGCCCGGCCGCATTTCGTGGAATTCGCCGATTTCAGCGTCGGAAATGCCCGGATCAGCGGAGGCGTGCAAGCCGATGAGCGCATCACCGTATAAGGTGGGTTCGTCTGGCGTGCCAGGATCGGGGTATGGTGTGCCGGGCGATGGGGGCGTGGGGGTGTAAGGATTTTCGATAATTTCATCATCCACACGCACAGGTGTGTACTCGCCTTGTGGTGCGCCCGTCACCATAACCACCGTATTCTCTGGCACAAAGCCGATATTGGTTGCGTCGCGGCGGGGGGCATCGCGCAAATTTAAGCCGTA
>CAYSDT010000292.1:0-4478 GCA_964429835.1 uncultured Ardenticatenaceae bacterium
CCACCATCTTCTACTTGCTTGCCGAAAACCCAACCCCGCTCAACGTCAACGCCGTGCCGCCGATTATGAACCTGTTTTTGATCATCCCGTGGCTGTTGCTTCTGCTAACGGCGGGGATGGGAATAACGGCCGTTTTGCTCTGGCGCGACAATGAACAGCCGTTATGGGAACGGATTTATTATACGGTGTTGGTTTTAACGGCCGTTGGCTATCTGTTTATTTTGAATTTGCACGGGTTTTTCTAACAAACCAAAGTGCGTTGCACCTTTGAGGTGCATCGCACTTGGTGAGAGGTAAACGGCCGTTTGTGCTTTTTGACATTTTAGTGCTTTTTGGGGTAGACTGTACCCATGACAACTCTACAACTATCACAAACCGAATTATTTACACGCGGTCAATTCCTCACCAAATCATTGCATGATGAAGGCCGCGCCGACGATGCGGTAACGGTCGCCTCCCTTCTCGCCGCCCTCAAACCAACCCGCAAATCAAAGTATCTCACCACAGGCGAAGTGGCTCGTCGTATCGGCGTATCACGTCAGACCATTGTCAATTGGATTAACCGAGGAACACTTGCTGGTACGCGCATTGGCGGCCGTTTCATGATTTCTCTCGCTGCGTTAGAAAAATTTGATGAGCTTAACGCTATCTTGGCAGACTTAGATGAAGATCGTCCGCCAGCAACCACAGAAGAAATAAATGCAGCCTTAGCACCAGGACGCAAGGAGTGGACATGGGTCGGAAAAGAATAACGGCCGTTTTGGATACGAGCGTTCTACTCGGCATTCATCGACATGATTTGCTTCGTTTTGCGACTGGCGGCTCTTACACCATCATCTGGAGCGATTATATTATTCAAGAATTGCGCCGAAAATTTAGCGAAATGGGATGGCGGGATGCAAAAGCAGCCGCTCTATTCAGATTTATTGATCAGATAGCGATTAAGGTCGATCATGAACTGATTGAGTGGGGCAATTATGAAGAGTGGCTGCATGATGTAGACGACCACCCCATCATGGCAACAGCAATTGTCGGTCGCGTAGATTATCTGGTGACAGCCAACACGAAAGATTTTCCACCCAAGAAACGATTCGCCAACATCACCATCATCACCCCAGATGCTTTTCTGAATCGTCTACAAGCACAACCGTAAACAAAAACAGCTAACAATCAACGAATTCCCCCGTTAATTGTTAGCTTGTTAATTATTATTTGTTAATTGTTCCTTACTTTTTCGCTCGCTTCGCCGACCGCTGCCGCAGTGAATGATTCAACACCATCTTGCGAAGGCGCAATGATTTCGGCGTAACCTCCAACAGTTCATCATCATGCAGATACTCAATCGCCTCGTCCAATGACATGCGGCGTGGTTGCGCTAACGATTCTGCAATCGCCTTCGGCACGGCACGATGCCCTGTCAAATTCTTCATGCGAATGATGTTGATGACCAGTTCATTGTCACGAATATGCTGACCAACGACCTGCCCACCGTACACATCTTCTGGTGGCGCGACGAAGAATTCGCCGCGTGTAACCAAGTGCATCAACGCATACGCACTCGTCTTGCCCGTATCCAAAGAGACCAACGAACCCAGTTCATGATGTTCAATCGGGCCCGCATACGGGGCGAAATTGTCAAATAAGGTGTTGTAAATGCCCGTCCCGCGTGTGGAGGTCAAAAATGGTTGACGGAAGCCCAACATGCCGCGCGTCGGCACGAGATATTCAGCATAAACCGTGCCATCGTCCCCGTATTTCATACCTTGTGCCAACCCTTTGCGCTTGCCCAGCCGCTCGGCAACCGAACCCCAATGATCTTGATGAACTTCCAGGAAAACGCGCTCGATAGGCTCCATCGTTTTTCCATTTTCATCGACATGGAAAATAACTTCGGGACGGCTGACGGCTAATTCGTACCCTTCGCGCCGCATCGTCTCAATCAAGATTGCTAAATGCAATTCGCCACGTCCAGATACGATGAATTCAGTCGCTTTATCGGTTAATTCGACGCGCAAAGCGACGTTGCTTTCCAGCTCATCCATCAACCGATTACGGATTTGGCGGCTGGTGACATATTTGCCTTCGCGGCCAGAAAATGGGCTGTCGTTGACGCGGAATGTCATCCGCACGGTCGGCTCTTCCACTTTGATGGGCGGCAGGGCGATGGGGTTATCGGGGTCGGCGAGGGTGTCGCCAATGCCCACATCGGGAATGCCAGCGATGGCGATGATGTCACCCGCTGTCACCCGCTCTTTCTCTTTGCGCTGCAAATCGCGGTAGGTGTACAACGTATTGACCTTTGCCATTTTCTGGTTGCCATCAGCCAGCATGTGCATAATCGGCTGCCCAGAGGTGATTGTGCCGCTGTTTAGCCGCCCAACTGCGATTTTGCCAACATAATTGCTGTACTCCAGCGTGGTGACAAGCATCTGCGTGGGGCCGTCCATATCGACAACGGGGGCGGGCAATTTATTGATGATGGTGTCGAACAACGGTATTAAACCTTCGGCCATCTCCTCTGGTGAATAGCCTGCACGCCCTTCCAATGCCCGCGTATACACGATGGGAAAGTCGGTCTGTTCGTCACTCGCGCCCAAGTCGATGAACAGGTCAAAGGTAGCATCAACGACGTAATCAGGACGGGCGGCGGGGCGGTCGATTTTATTGACCACGACGATGACTTTCGCGCCCTTGTTCAGTGCCTGGCGCAAGACAAAGCGTGTCTGCGGCATCGGCCCCTCGACGGCATCGACAAGCAACAACACACCATCGACCATGTTGACGATGCGCTCTACTTCGCCGCCAAAGTCAGCATGGCCGGGTGTGTCTACAAGGTTGATGGTCACGCCTTCGTAGACGATGCTGGTGTTTTTTGCCAAAATCGTGATGCCGCGCTCGCGTTCTAAATCGTTGGAATCAAGGATGCGCTCGGTGACTTTTTGATTGGCACGAAAAACGTTCGTTTGCTTCAACATGCCATCGACTAAGGTCGTTTTGCCATGATCAACATGGGCAATGATGGCGATATTCCGTATATCTTCTCTGGGTTTTAGGGTCATAATCTTGTATATAGAAGACCTGACAGGTTTTCGCAACGTATCTTGTTTTACACGAGTATCGTCAAAAACCTGTCAGGTCTGTCAGGTCTGGTCTTTCATAAAAAAGCCCGACCATGATGGTCGGGCGATTGATTCGTATTTTAATTTAACGAGGGATTGTATAAGCGGTTCTTCTTTCTGGCAAAACGGATTATTTTAGCCAATGATACTGTACTCGTATTCACTGGTGACGGGTTTGTTTTCGGCAAAACGGCCGTTTCTAAACATCGTCGCCTCAAATTGTGGATTCTCCACCTTCATCACCAAATCGGCCGTCAATAAACCGACAGCGGGGGCGAGTTTGAACCCATGCCCGCTAAAGCCGCTGCATGTGTAAAAGCCGCTTCCCGCTGGCAATTCATCAATAATCGGATGCCAATCGGGGGTGATGGCGTAAAGCGAAGCGTAACCGCCCGTGCTTTGGCTTTGCTCCATCGCAGGATAGCGCGTCACCAGCCGCTCGCCCGATTCCAGCACGAATTCATCAGCCACCCCTTTGCCGTAATTATCGGGATCGACAACCGCGTCCGCTTCGGCGGGGTCGATGAGGCCGACTAGCGTCAACCCGCCCGTTTCCGGGCGGAAATAGGAGGCGTGAATGAAGTCGGCGACGACGGGATGGGCGGCTTCTTCGCCTGCGGGGCGGCGGAACATGGAGACTTGCACCCGCGAGGAGTTGATGGGGAGGGTGAGATTGGCTAAAACGGCCGTTTGTGCCGCCCACGCCCCTGTCGCGTTGATGATGATGGGAGCATCAACCGCCCCCGCTGCCGTATCCACACCAACAACCTTGCCATCGGCAAAACGAATCCCCGTCACCTCTGTGTCCAACAGGAATTCTGCCCCGTGCCGACGGGCGGCTTGGGCGTAAGCATTAACGGTCAAATAGGGATCGGCGTAACCGCTTTCTGGCTCGTAAGCGGCGGCGACTAAATCTGTTGAGGCCAAGCCAGGCATTAGTTCTGCCAGTTTTTCAGTAGAAATGATTTCAGTTTGGATGCCAACAGCTTGTTGCAAGGCGATATTGGTTTCCAACCCCGCTCTGTCGGCGGCGGCAACAAGGGCGACGAAGCCGACGGGGGTGAATCCACATTCGCCGCCAACCTCTTCCTCGAAATTTTGGAAGACGCGCAAGCCGTATAAGGCCATCCGCGCCGTCAATTCATTGGAATAATGTTGGCGTACGATGGCGGATGAGTGACCTGTCGGCCCCGCGCCAATTGTGCTTTTTTCGATAACGGTGACGCTCACGCCCCGTTTGGCAAGCTGAAAAGCGGTGCTGCATCCCATAATTCCGCCGCCAATGATGACGACATCTGCTGTTTTTGACATGGTAATCTCCTTTTATTATGATTGTGTAGACCTGCGAAATTTTGAAAC
>CAYSDT010000293.1:0-1099 GCA_964429835.1 uncultured Ardenticatenaceae bacterium
TTGCCGACGAATGCCACCTTAGAATTGGCAATCCACAACATTTGACAATACCTCGGTGGGGTGTTCGTATTAGACTGTCTGGGAAAGTTTAATATGCATCGTTTTATGAATATATGCTATCACCTTAAGTTGCCACATTCTGTGTTGCTTGATGGGGATAATAACAGGGGTGTCCATCCAATTGTTTTACAATTAATCGAAGATAGCCGTAATGAATTTACTAAGAAAATTAGTGTGTTTGATCATGATATTGAGGATTTCTTAGGGATAGATAGCGCAGGGCAAAAGCATCGCAAGCCACAGCATATGATGTTACGCTTTCAACAAAACGCAATTTCTGAAGAACGCCTTAATGCTTTGATTGAAAAGGTTCATGATTTAATAGAATTGCCTGTAAGAGATGAGGATGAAGCTACCGAGTAGGGTTTTTGTCTAAATAGATATTTTGCCTAGATAAATTCATGCTCCAGTACATTCAATGGATGAAGACCGATTTATCATTGTGGGCTATTCTAATAAAAAACGGCCGTTAATGGTTTCTTACACTGATCGCAGCAATCAGATAAGAATTATCAGTGTCCGAAGATTAATACCTATGGAGAGAACGTAATATGAAGAAAAAATTCGCAAATTCCTTAATGAGGAATGGGAAAAACACCCTCGTTTTCAGTTGATTGTTTTCTGTTGGCTGTTGATTGTTTCTTTTCATTGATAAAAAACGGCCGTTTCCCCCACCTTCTACCTCCCCCTCACCTCTCCCCCTAGCCCCCCCCACCATCCCTAGCTATAATCCCCCCATGTTATATTTAGTCGCCACCCCCATCGGCAACCTAGCCGACATCAGCCTGCGGGCATTGGACACCCTGCGCCAAGTAGACATCATCGCCAGCGAAGACACCCGCCGCACAGGCCGCTTATTGCAACATTTTGAAATCAAAAAGAAGCAAATAGCGTTCCACGAGCATAACGAACATCAGATGGGCAAGAAACTCATCGGCAAGATTCAGGACGGCCAATCGGTAGCGATGGTCACAGACGCAGGCACACCCGGCATCTCCGATCCCGGCTACACACTCGTCCAACTCGCCATCGAAAACGA
>CAYSDT010000293.1:1199-4467 GCA_964429835.1 uncultured Ardenticatenaceae bacterium
AATAATGAATAATGAACAATTAATAATGAAGTGTGAATTGGGGTGCGTGTTCCCCATTCATTATTAATTATTCCCAATTCATTATTCATTATTTTTATGTCTCCCAAATCCGCCCGCGTTCTCACCCCCATCGCCTTACTTTTTACCTTCCTGTCCCTTTTGGCGATGGGCGGCTTACACAACTGGCAAACCACTCAACAACGCGGCATCTCCCCCATTTTGCCCGAACCCGTCGCTGGCGGGGGGGCGATGGTCGGCCTGAACGTCTATCTAAACCAGTACGACGATGCCGAACTGGACGACCAACTCGCCGCCATTTACGCCAGCGGCTTCCGCACCATCAAACAGCCTTTCTACTACAACCCCACCTTCGATTGGGACGAAAGCGACCGCCTCATCAACGCCGCCATCGCCCACGATTTACAAATTGTGCCGTTGTTGGATGGGGATCCAAATGATGGGTTTGCGCCCGTACAAACGGCCGTTTTCTCCCAATTTGCCGCCGATTTTGCCCACCGTTACGGGGGGGTGATGGATCAGTACATCATCTGGGATGAACCCAACCTGAGCAGTCATTGGGGCGGGCAGCCCGTCAACGCCAACGCATACGCCGCACTTTTGATGGAAACGGCCGTTTCCATCCGCAACGCCGACCCTGACGCGATCATCATCGCCGCCCCGCTCGCCCCCACCGCCGAAACCAGCGGCGACAATCTCGCCGACCCCATCTATTTGCAACAGCTATACGAAGCAGGAGCCGCCGCCGCCTTCGACCGCGTGATGGCAAAACCTTACGGCTTCGACCACCCGCCTGACGACCGCACAGTCAGCATCGACCGCCTCAATTTCAGCCGCGCCATCCTGCTCCGCGAAGTGATGGAGCGCAATGGCGACGGCGACATCGCGCTCATGGCGGGCAATTTCGGCTGGAATCACCTGCCCGATGGCTGGACAGGCGATCCATCCTTATGGGGGAATGTGACGGCAGAACAGCAAGCGGCGTACACCCACGCCGCCATCGCCCGCGCCCGCGCAGAGTGGGCGTGGATGGGGACGCTGTTCCTCGAAAATTGGCAGCCCGCCGCCCCCGCCGACGACCCGCATTGGGGGTTTGCCGTCACCGCCAACTCCGCTATGTTCAGCGGGCTTCCGGGTTACGCCGCTGGGAGCGGGACAAATGGCGTGTCGGCTCTCAATTTTGACGGCATCGGCACCACCGGCTTCCATCTTGCCGACCCCGCCGCTCCCGCGCAAACCTTCACGGGTGACTGGTCATTTTCGCCCGATTTTGGCGCGGACATCGGCGCGTCTGGGGATGGCGCACAAAATAGTGTGGCAACGTTTGGTTTTTGGGGAACGGCAGTTGGGCTTCGTGTCCGCCGTGCCGATTTTCGCGCCCGTTTTTATGTGACGGTAGACGGCGAACCGGCCAACCGTCTGCCCCAAGATGAGCGCGGCGCGTTCCTCATCCTCACCTCGCCCGACCCGAACGACGATTACATCACGACTGAACTGGTCGCCGATAATTTGACGTTGACGGGCGGCCACACGCTCCGCATCGTGGCGGATCGCGGCTGGGATCAATGGGCGTTGCACGGCTTTTCTGTCGGCTACGCACCATCCAGCACGGGCTATTATTGGGCGATGGGGCTGTTGGGATTAACGGCCGTTTTATCCCTAATTTTCGCCTTCACCACCGCCAAACAGGGGCGATGGGGTCAACTTCTCGCCGTTCTCGAAGCAAAATACAGCGCATTGGGCGATGGGAAGCAGATGATAATAACGGCCGTTACCGCCGCCACCGTCGCCATCACAGGCTGGCTAACGTGGGGTGAACAAGTCGCCGGGCTATACCGCCGTGTCCCTGACAGCGGGCAAATCGTGTTGACAACGGCCGTTGCCGCCCTCTTTTACGTCGCCCCCTCCTTTTATTTATACGCCGCCGCCCTGCTGTTACTTTTTCTGCTCATCTATCTGCGCCCCGCGTGGGGCATCGCCCTTATCGCCCTTACCATTCCGTTTTATGTCAACCATAATAACGCCCTCACCCTGCTCGCCAAACCGATTTTGGGCTATCGTTTTTCCCCCGCTGAACTGTTCACGCTGATTACGTTTGGCGCGTGGATTGCAAGAACGACAGTGCAACGCGCCATCTCAGGGCATGGCAACGCCATGCCCCTACAGTACGGGTTTGGTGTCGCCAAACCCATTGGCGTTGCCAAACCCCATTTACTCTGGACGGATGGCGCGGTGCTTGCCATCGTCACCGTTGCCATCATTTCCCTCTTTTTTACCGAACGGCTGGACGTAGCGACCAACGAACTGCGCGTCGTCATCATCGAACCCGCACTGTTTTATCTACTGTTGCGCGGCGCACGGCTCACAAAAAAGGAAATGTGGACGGTACTGGATGCGTTCGTAGTCGGCGGCCTCATCATCGCCCTGTACGGGCTGTGGCAATACGGCTTTGACCGTGCCAACCTCATCACCGCCGAAGGGGGCTTGATGCGATTGCGCTCAATTTACGGCTCGCCGAACAACGTCGCCCTCTATTTGGGGCGGGTAATGCCGTTGGCGGCGGCAATGTTGCTCATGGGTAGGGGCGGTTCGCGAACTGCCCCAACAAGACGATGGCTTTATGGCGCGGCATTATTACCAATGGCCGCAGCGTTTTTGTTGACATTCAGCAAAGGCGGCATCCTGTTGGCAGCCCCCGCCGCAGGGCTGTTTATTTTTTGGAGATGGCAGAGGGTAAACGGCCGTTTAACCTACCCCTACACCATCGCCCTGATCATAATCGGGGGAATCCTGCTGGCGGGCGCGATGCAAGTCCCATCGCTGGCGGGGCGGCTTGACCCACGCGGTGGAACGGGGCTGTTTCGGGTTAATTTGTGGAAATCCAGTGTGAATATGGTGCAAGAACGGCCGTTAACCGGCGTTGGTCTCGATAATTTTCTTTATGCGTATCGCGGACGGCACATTATGGAAGCAGCGTGGCAAGAGCCAAATTTGAACCATCCGCACAACATTTTACTCGATTTTGGTACACGATTGGGGTTGTTGGGGGTGATGGCTGGCACTTGGTTGATGGTCGCGCTGGGTTGGAATTTGTGGAAGGCGGAGAAGTCCGTTTCGCCTGAATGGCTGCCTGTCGTCGTTGGTTTCGGCGGCTCGCTCATCGCCATGCTGATGCACGGGCTGGTCGATCACAGCTTCTTTTTACCAGATTTGGCGTATGCGTTTTATTTGATGTTGGGAACGGCCGTTT
>CAYSDT010000294.1:0-2031 GCA_964429835.1 uncultured Ardenticatenaceae bacterium
TGTCCGACGATGATGGCGGCTTTATTTAGCCGTCGGGTTGTTTGCAACTGTTCGTCAGCCATTTTCATGATCGCCCGCCCCATTTCTCGGATTTGAATGAGGTTGGTTTCTGAGGTGGAAACGGCCGTTTCTGGTGAAAGAAATGCGTCGGCCAACACACGGTAACATTCGCGTTGATAGGTGATCAGCCGCTCTTTTATCTCTGGCTTTACCCGATTTGCGTTAATGCCGAACAAGAATCCATTGATGAAATCCAAGGGGAGACAAGCCATTTCTTGAGGGTTGCTGAACTTGTTGGTGAGCGGTGTGGGTGTTACAACCACACCCTTCATTTCAGTTTTCAAAACAGGATCACGCAACAATCGTTGTCGTTGCCCCGACCAGTCAACACCCAGAAAGGTGCAAATTGGGCGTACTGGAATATATATAATTTCACGGCCGTTTTCATCCACCACAACGGCCGTTAATTCATCATCATAAAAAACAACTATTCGTTGTTCAATGGGGGTTAATGCGTTCATAAACTCCTCCAGATCAATTGTCAATTGTTAATTATCAACGGTCAATTGTCAATTATTTGTTGCCCAGACGGGGCCGTGTCCTTGCCCCAATTGCCAGTTTGCCCCGTTTTTGATCGCTTGATGGGTGAATGTGGTGGCGCGGGAAACGGCCGTTTCCATTCCATCCCCCATCGCTAAAAAAGCACATATTGCCGCCGACAGCGTGTCGCCACTGCCATGCAAATTGTCGGTTTTGACATACGGCGCAGTGAAACGGCGTACTGTTTGACCGTCGAACAGCACGTCAACCATCACATCCCCTTCGCGCCACCCTTTGAGCAGAACGTGGGCTGCGCCGAGTTTGTGAATTTGAGAAACGGCCGTTTTTACATCATCCCACCCTTCAATTGCCATCCCCGCCAGCAAAGCCGCCTCATGCAAATTGGGGGTGACGATGGTTGCTTGCGGGATGAGGAGCGTTTTGTACGCCCGCAATACATCATCCTGAAACATCGCCGCCCCTTTGTGATTAACCAGCACGGGGTCGATGACCACGATGGGCGGTGCGTGTTGTCGCAGGCCAGCCGCCGCCGCTTCGACCAGTTCAGCACGGCCGAAAAAGCCCGTTTTTACCCCTGCCGCGCCGTAATCGGCAAAAATCACATCAATTTGGGAGCGAAGGAAGGTGGCGGGCATAAATTCAACGGCGTGGATGGCGAGGGAGTTTTGGGAAGTAACGGCCGTTAATGCCGTCATCCCATACGCGCCCAAAACCGCCCACGTCCGCAAATCCGCCTGTATTCCCGCCGCGCCGCCACTGTCTGAACCGCCAATCGTCAATAGTTTTACGGGTTCGTTCATGAGGATAGCCGTCGCGCTGCTTTTTCATATACATCGCCACGATTTCGCTTGCCGATGACGATAACCAGCACCGCTATCTCTTCGTCCAGAACTTCGTAGACCAGCCGATAACCAGAAACGTGTTGTTTGATTTTATAAACGGCCGTAAATCCCCTTAACTTATCAGCAGGAACATGCGGATTTTGCAACCGCTCTTTCAATTTTTTCTTCAATTGCGATTGAATCGATTTGTCCAGTTTCTGCCACTCTTTCCACGAAACAGGGGTGAATTTCAGTTTATAACTCATCAATATCCACTTCAAACGCGAGAGATTTTTGAGCTTCTCGTTCTTTTACCAACTTTCCCAACTCGTAATCTTCAATAATATCCATCATCCGTTCGTAAGCACTTGCTGGCACTAAATATGCTGCCAAACGATTGTGATTTAAGATGGCAACAGCTTCCCCGTCTGCTTCTTTGAGCAAGGCAGTCGGGCTTTTTTTCAGTTCAGATATACTTGCCGAGTATTGGGACAATATCATTTCCATAACAGAACCTCCATATTTCGATTCTTATTTCACTCTATATTTCATCCTTATTTTAGCACCTTTTTGTTTAAGTGCATCGCACCTCGCAGGTGCGTTGCACTTAAACAAAAAGAGCGCGATGGATAAATCCATCGCGCCCTTT
>CAYSDT010000294.1:2131-4463 GCA_964429835.1 uncultured Ardenticatenaceae bacterium
TAGCCGCCGATGTCCACAGGTTCGCCCTGCGCCGCCAACAGTTCAGCCAAAATCGTCTCCTCATTGTCGCTGAGGTCTTGCGCGAGCTTGGTGAATGTCGTTTTCAATCCGATATTCTCGTCCTGCGCGGCGACCGCTTGCGCCCAATACATCGCCAAGAAGAAGTGACTGCCACGATTGTCTAATTCGTTCACAATGCGCGATGGCGATTTGGCATTTTCCAGATAATCGCTGGTCGCTTGGTTCAACGCTTTGCCCAAAAGCAACGCATTGGCATTGTCCGTCTTGCTACCCAATGTTTCCAACGCAACAGCCAGTGCCAAGAATTCGCCCAGCGAATCCCATCGCAAATGCCCTTCTTCGACGAATTGTTGCACATGCTTGGGCGCGGAACCGCCAGCACCCGTCTCAAACAGCCCGCCGCCAGCCAGCAATGGCACGATGGAAAGCATTTTTGCGCTCGTTCCCAGTTCAAGGATGGGGAAGAGGTCGGTCAAATAATCTCGCAAGACGTTGCCTGTCACGGAGATGACATCGTTGCCCGCTTTGATTTGTTCGCAGGAGAAGCGCATGGCGGCTTCGGGGGTCATCGTTCTGATGTCCAGCCCTGTGGTGTCGTGATCGGGCAGGTATTGATTGACTTTGGCGATGATATTGGCATCGTGGGCGCGGTTGGGATCGAGCCAGAAGATGGCGGGTGAACCCGTCGCTTTGGCACGACTGACGGCCAATTTCACCCAATCGCGGATGGGTAAATCTTTGGCTTGGCACATGCGCCAGATGTCGCCTGTTTCGACGGCGTGTTCCATCAAGACATTGCCAGCCGCGTCGGTCACTTGCACACGGCCGTTTGCCGGAATCTCAAATGTTTTGTCGTGCGAGCCGTACTCTTCCGCTTTTTGCGCCATCAAGCCCACATTGGAGACGTTGCCCATCGTGGTCACATCAAATGCGCCATTTTCTTGGCAGAAGCTGATGATTTCTTGGTAAATGCCAGCGTAAGCGCGGTCAGGGATCATCATTTTGCTGTCGTAGGCGTTGCCATCTGGCCCCCACATTTTGCCAGAAGTGCGGATGGCGGCGGCCATCGAAGCGTCGATGATGATGTCGCTGGGGACGTGCAGATTGGTGATTCCTTTGTCGGAGTTGACCATCGCCAAGTCGGGATGGGTTTCGTAGACGGCTTGGATGTCTGCTTTAATCGCGTCTTGTTGGTCGGCGGGCAGGCTTCCGATTTTTGCGTACACATCGCCCAAGCCGTTGTTGGGATTGACACCCAATTTGGCGAAGGTGTCGGCGTATTTCTCGAAAACGTCTTTGTAATAGATGGTGACGGCGTGACCGAACATGATGGGGTCGGACACTTTCATCATCGTCGCTTTCAGGTGCAAGGAGAGGAGCGTGCCATCTTCGGTGGCGGCGATTTCTTTCTCGTAGAAGGCGCGTAACGCTTTCACGCTCACAAATGAGCCGTCGATGACTTCGCCAGCAAGGACGGGGGTGCTTGCTTTCAAAACGGTCTCGCTGCCATCGGCGGCAAGTAGTTTGATTTGGACATCATCGGCCGTTTTCAAAACGGCCGATTGTTCACTGCCGTAAAAATCGCCGCCATCCATGTGGGCGATGTGGGTTTTGGAATCGGAAGACCATTTGCCGACGCGATGGGGGTGTGTTTGGGCGAAGGTTTTGACGGCGGCGGCGACGCGGCGGTCGGAGTTGCCTTCGCGCAAGACGGGGTTGACTGCGCTGCCCAAGGCGTTGGCGTACTGCGCTTTAATCGCCGCTTCAGCATCATTTTTGGGGTTGGCGGGGTAGTCGGGGATGTTGTAGCCGTTGGTTTGCAATTCGGCGATGGCGGCTTCCAATTGGGGGACGGATGCGCTGACGTTGGGCAATTTGATGATGTTTGCTGCTGGCGTTTGTGCCAGTTCGCCCAATTCGGCCAGTTCATCAGATTGTCGCTGCGCGTCGGTGAGGTTCTCAGGGAAGTTGGCGATGATGCGCCCTGCCAATGAGATGTCGCTCAGTTCAACGGCGACATTGGCGGCGTTGGTGAATGTTTTGATGATCGGCAAAAAGGAATAGGTCGCCAAAGCGGGGGCTTCGTCGGTGAATGTGTAAATGATTTTTGAGGTTTGATTACTCATGATTGGTTCTTGGGTTTGCTCCTGTATGATAGATAGTGGGGAGAGATAGAGATAGGGGGTCGCTATCTGCCCTATTCTGTTCTTAAATGTTTGCTCGACTGGCGATTATACCGCTTTTTGGGTGGCTTTGCCTGTTATTTTGTCATGGGTGGGAGGGGGATAAATGTCATGTTTGGGGGATGGGG
>CAYSDT010000295.1:0-4461 GCA_964429835.1 uncultured Ardenticatenaceae bacterium
TCTTCTTGCCGCTGCAAATCGGAGATGGGCTTCATCTGCAATTCTTCATCTTCTTCTTGCCGTTGCAAGTCAGAAGATGGTTTCATTTGCAATTCCTCCTCCTCTTCTTGCCGTTGTAAGTCAGAAGATGGCTTCATTTGCAACTCTTCCTCATCTTCCTGCCGCTGTACATCAGACTGGTCGCCGTCGGAAAGCCGTCCAACAACTTGCTTGGCGACGGCATCCGCTTCCTGCTCATACTTGTCGCCGACGGGGCCGAGCGTGAGCTTGGCCTGCACACGCGACAGTCGCCCCAATGCCTGATTGCCGACTGTGCGCTGTAATCGGGTCGCCTCAGCGGGGGTGATGGTTTGCGGGGCTTGGGTGGCGCGTTGGATGAGCGCGGGGGATGCTTGCATAGGGCTGTGTTTATCGCCATCTTTCTGTTTTTTTACGGCATTAACTGGGGGGCGGATGGGTTTCCGAACTGCTTTTGGTTTGCGTGTCATAAATTGTTTTTGAGACATGATTTTGTTCCTCTGTGCATGTAGGACAAGTTTGCAAACTTGTCCTACGGTTATACCCTATGGAAATGGGAACGTCCCTACGGGCGCGTACCAGTCGGTTACGTCTATGTTTTCGATTATGGTTGCTTCGGTGATGGTAACGGCCGTTAATGAATGATCGTCACAACCGTCGCTTGAACTGCAAATGACAGCCTCTGTATACCCGCCGCCATAACCGCTTGTGTCACCAGTGATGTGGGCAAAAACATAATATGTTCCCGCTGGAAGTTCATTTTCATAACTACCCCAATTCATTTCCGTTTGCATGCTGAAAAACTGTGCGTTGTCGTCTACATTTTGGAAATAAATGGTAAGCGGGGGAATAACTTCAGATGGATAAGCCAATGCGCCGCGCACGACACCGTAGCCCGGTACATCGGTGACAGGCTGGTTGTCATTTGTTTGCGGCACGTCAATCAGCACATAAAAGCGGTCGCCAAAGCGGCGGCTGATGGGAGACAACATCTGCCATCGACTCATATAGCTGCCAAAGGTGTGTGGGGCGGTAAAGGAGACGGTGATCTCTGCCTCGCTGTTGGGCGGCACTATCGCAGGACTCATCGTGTTAGATTGGACGATAAGATCATCGTCGCCATCAACAAAAGCCGCCCGATAATCGGCCGTTGTCCATGTGCAGTTTCCCGTATTTTTTATGCGCCACACCTTCTCAAATGTGCTGTCGGCTGCTATTTCACTGTGGTCAGGAATGGTGACATCGGCGATGAATTCGGAATCGTTGAAGCAGTCGGGGGCGGTGATGGCGGAGACGGGTGCGCCCGGTGATGGAAAATCGACCGATGTAACCATAAGCGAGGCGAGCATACTGTCCCAACTGGTCAAACTGGGTGAAAATTGATCGGGGGTGAGCGATTCCAATATGGCGACGGCATTGTCGTTGTAGGCGATGACATCATCTACATTTTGCATCATGTTGTTGGCTTCATCGTTTGTCAACGCGGGAAGCGCGTCACTGCTGATTGGCAGCCGTGCGGTGATGTAAAAATTGCCATCGTCGGTCAGCCCTTGAAAAATGTAATGCGGCGTGATCGGCATAAATGCTTGGACGTATTCGGTGAGATAGCGGATACCTGCGCCGTTTTGAAAATCAATATAGCCCAATTGGGCATCAAACGCCTGCATGGCGGGCGGCGGCGGCAGGTAGGGGAGGGCGTTATGGGTGAAAGACGGCCGTTCTTCCACCATTCTCTCCAAATCAATCACAATCTCGCGCTCCATCGGAAACAGCCCCAGATATTCGTCTACGGCGAAGATTTCAATCACGCCATCGTTAGGAAAGGTAAAGCGGATCGTTTCTGGGTTTCCGATGCCGTGTCCCGGCCCGTCGCTAAATGGTTCTCGCGGCAGTAACTCCTGCACAGGTGCGCCGCCCATTGCGGCTTCATCGTAGTTGAAGTTGATGCCTTGCATGTTGGCGGTTGTGCCGATTAAGGGGAGAACGGCCGTTGGCTCTGCGGTTGGCGCGGCCGTCGGTTCGATGGCTGGAATGGGGGTGGAAACGGCCGTTTCGATTTGTTCAACAGCGGGTGCAGTTGAGTCGATAGCTGGCGGTGGCAGTTCGACGGTTGGTTGTGCGGAGGAAACGGCCGTTTGTGTTAAAGCAACAGCAATCGCCACCTCATTTTCATCTGCGCCGCCGTTACAGGCGGTAATCATCGTTGCTAAAGCAACAAGAACAATAATTGTTAATTGGTTGAATTGTGATTTCATATTTTTTCTTACCGTTGGTAGTCGTTGTTTAGATATGGTTCTACTGTATCTTCTCAGTATTTCGGGGAGACCTGGCAGGTTTTTCAAAGATACTCGTGTAAAACAAGATACCTTGATGAAACCTGTCAGGTCTCTACCCCAAGTTATTGAGATGTTACATATGTTCCTTGGGTCAAGGTGACAGGCACTTGCCAAGTGCCTGCCATCTGAATGTCCAAAGTTAAAAACGAGTGTTCCCTTACAACTCCGAATACGCTTCGAGATCCGTAAAATTAATATAACCAATTTGTTTGGTTTCAAGGTTTTTCACCTTAACATTTTCCCAACCTTCCATCCCCTCTGGGTAAGCTGGATCAAGAATTTCTATCTGGACTGTATTTTCAATGCTTAACAGTTCGGAACCGCCGCCTTGGTCGCTGAAAAAATGAACTGGCTTATCTGGCTCAAATGCCACCACAGGGCCAATAGGTTCTGGCTCTGGTTCTGGCTCTGGCTCTGGCTCCTGATAGCGTTCTGGCTCATTTGAGTCGAAGGTGACATGCGGTTTTTTCGAGATTTCTTCTTCCGACAGATTCCCTTCGTCCGTTTTCTTTTTGATTTTTTCAATGGCTTCATAGGCTAAATTAGGATTGTGAACTCTGCCGACAAAGGGCATGACAGCTCCCTGAGATGGGAACGATACACCTGCTGTTGTGGCAATTTCACGAGCAAATTTGGTGCAGTTATAGTCTGTCATTTTATAGGCAGGGGGGTTTTCTCTGCGTTCTTGCGCTTTGGCAAGGGCTTTGCCATATTGCTCGGCCGTAACGGGGTAGCTTAAATCGATCCGCTCTTCATCTGGCTGTGTTTCGTGGGATTCATCTGGACTTTTAACCTTGCCAGGAACAACCTCTCTTGGATTGCTAACACCATCACGCGGCCAGAAGCCGAAACTCCATTTTTTGCGGGTATGACCTTGCTGTTCCTTCAGTTTAATCCAAGTGTGCCCCATGATGTTGTTGGCATTAAGGAGTTTGTGTACTTCTGTCTCGACGATGCTTTCGTCTATTTCTCCCTCACCTTCCTTTTTGTTAGATTTCATGCGGGAGCGAACGGCCGTTTGGGCCGCTTTTTGCTTCATTTCACCCTTCTCGAACCATTTTGGCTTCTTGCGGAACGCCCAACGGATCTTGCTGAAAAACTTCTTGATGCGTAACTTTAATCGCTTCTTTTGATAATCAAAGTAGTAAGGGCTTTTGCGGGCGACGGCGACGGTGAGTGCATAGTTGCCTTCTGTGGAGCCTTCGGAGGTTGATCCGACTTCTTCAACTTTAGGTTTTGCTTCCTCTTGAGACTCGGCTACCTGTTCCATGAGGAACTTTTTGCCATTGATTTTGCCTTTAACCCGTTCGCCCTCAATGGTCATATAAACATTGATGTGGTCATCGTCGCCAGCTTCATCATATTGGGCTGGGGAGATGACTTCAACGGGCGTACCTATCGGATAATCGCAAAGATAAACGGACTCCCCTTTTTTGGAGATGAACGTAGTATTGTCTTCTGGATTGAGCATGAAAGCGCGGGTGGGTGTGGACGGTTTCTTTTTCTTCTTCTTGAAAGGATTCCAGAATCGTTGAATAGAAGGTGCGCCAGTTGCTTGGCGTTGCACCTGCCCGCCATTTTGCTGTACAACGTGGGTGAGTTCGTGTGCCAGCAGTTCTTGCCCAGCCGAGTTGCTTGGATTGTACGCTCCCTGCCGAAAGAAAATATCTCGTCCCGTCGTAAAGGCGCGGGCTTGGATGGATTGATTTAGCTGGTCGGATTGGCTGCCTGTGTGGATTTTGACACCGCTGAAATCGGCGTTGAACGCTTTGCCCATGCTGGATTGGGTTTGGGAAGACAACGGCCGTCCGCCCCCCTTCGCCCGTTGAATCCCATCCTCGACATCTGCTGAAATCTCCCCGCCCCCCATCATGGAAGATGGTTTCATTTGCAACTCTTCTTCCTCTTCTTGCCGTTGCACAAAAAAGAGAGGCTTCATTTGTACATCTTCATCCTCCTCTTGGCGTTGAAGTGTGGAAATAGCCAGCGATGGCTGCATTTGTAACTCATCATCCTCTTCCTGACGTTGAACAGTCTGCGGTTTGGGCGCGTTGATGTTTTGCACGACTTGTTTGGCGACCGCGTCCGCTTCCTGCTCATACTTGTC
>CAYSDT010000296.1:0-4456 GCA_964429835.1 uncultured Ardenticatenaceae bacterium
AAATATGAGTTGATGTTGAAGTAGAGGGGGGAAGGAAACAGCTAACAATCAACTGAAAACGAAAAGCACTGCAATTGCAGTGCTTTTTTGTTATGGAGCGGCGTGTATGATTATTGTAATTTGGGGGTTGAGGACGAACGGCCGTTGATAGTGACCGTTTACCTAATTTTTACGAAATATGCCGTTTTATAAAAAGTGTACGGTAGCAAAATTGCCAACATAACTACTGTACATGCTCTTGCACCCACTGACACGATTTTTCATAGTCGGGTTGTGAAGCAAGGCTGAAATCAAATATTAAATCGGCATCTATCATACCATACCGCTTATTTAATTTTTCAAATGATTTGTATTTTTCTGGATCATGTACATTGACATATATCCAACGTACCTTGTGACCGCCCCACTCTCTCACAATCTGTATACTGCGAATATCGGCTAAAAGAACAACTGCTTTATTGCGATAGTAGTGTATTTCTTGTGCATTAAATGCAATGATTGGTTTTTGCATACGAATAAGCAATGTTGCATAGCCAGCTAGACCAAATAAAACACCGACACAACCGACTAACGGTTGCAAAAACCGATTAAACGGGATGATAGATGTTTTGTTTGGTGGCAAGACCATCAACCCTAAGCCAACCACCATAAAAATTGAGATCAGGAAAAAGAAAAGCAAAATACGCCTCTTGTCAGGCTTAATCGTAAGAGAATTCATAAGTTAATGCCTCTATGATCTGGATGCGCTTCATTTATTTAGACCAATACCCAGCCGTCGAATGAAACACATTCCTGTGATTTATACACATATTTGACAATAATTATACACAAGAATGAGAGAGGTGGTAAAAATCGGTTAAATTTATTGTCAAATGACAACAAAGTATCCGCTGAAGATGTAAATGCTGTGAAGATGTAAATGCTGTCGTATAGTGCGTATGATTATTATAATCCAGGGGTTGGGGGGGGGAAGAACGGCCGTTACTCCTGACAGTCGTTAATAATGAATAATGAATGGGGGGCGTGTGCATCCCATTTGTTTTAATGCGAATACGGGGGAACGCTGATAAGAATTATTGTTCTCATCGGCGTTCCCCCGTATTCGCGTTTATTCTGGTAAAAATTGTACCTATGGGCAACTCTTGCCATTGATTTGCAACGGCCGTTTTGCCAGTTGCCCATCGCCTGAACGCACAGAAGCTGTGCCAAGAATCACCACCCCATCGGGAATCAAAAGCTCGAAGCCAAAGCCGTCAGCCATCGGTTCAGCGACTGGGGCATCGTCCCAAAAGTAGCTGTATGTGCCATCACCGCCACGCCCTTCCATGTAAATTGTCATGTAAAAGTTGCCGCCATCACAACGGCCGTTTATCAGCGGATACGCATCCAGTTCCAATGGTGAACAACCGTCCACACAATCCGTCGGCACGGGCGATGGGTTTGCGGACGGCAACATTCGTGGCAAATCACCAATCTCACCCGCCCACTCCACGCGATTGACAAAAATATATCCCTGCGCCAACGCATCCGTCTGCACGAACAGCCAGCGGCTGTCGTCTGTGCGTGCCAGTGGCAACAGTTGCTCGCCAACGGCAACGATGGCAAGCTCAGTGCTGCTGCTGGACGGTTCGGCAAAAAGACTGGACGGTTCAATCGCTCGCATGTTGCTATCGGCGGCTTCAGTTGCGGGGGGGATGGTCGTCGGTTGGGCGGTTGCTGTCGGGGTTGCGCTGGGTGTGGGTGTGGGAGAAACGGCCGTTTGTGAAATCGGAACGGGCGTTTGTTCGGCAATGGTCGGCTGGATGACAGGTTGGGAAACGGCCGTTGTCGTCGGTGTCGCTGTATCCATCGCCGCCAGACCGCCAGCAATGAACCGATTGCCGCCAGCCATAAATAAGGCAATCAAAATGACAATGATTGCGCCGCCACCAACAACCCATCGCCCCCGCCCCGCCTGCCGACGCTCTGCACGTTTAGCGGCGACGGCGGGTTTTACGGGCAAAATAAAGCGTTTAATGGCGGTCGTGACCGCACTTTTGGAGCGAAACGGCCGTTTTTCATCACCATTTTCATGCGCCCGCGCCGCTTCGACTTCCACAGCCATCGCCAAGGCGGTCGGGTAGCGGTCGTCTCGATCTTTTGCCATCGCCCGCAAAATAATTTCTTCAAATTGGGGCGGCAGATTGGGATGCCGCTCCAGCAAGCGCGGCGGCGGCTCGGTAATATGCTGTACAATCGCCCCCATCGGCGAATCGGTTTCATAGGGGTGTTCACCCGTCAACATCTCGTAAAGGAGGATGCCGAGCGCGTAAATGTCAGAACGGCCGTCTAAATCACTCTGCCCTTGAATTTGCTCTGGACTCATGTACGCGGGCGTACCGACCGCCGATCCCAACGAAGTCAACACCGCTTCTTCATGCGTGGGACGTGCCGTGCCAAAATCAGAAATGAAGGGACTGCCCCATTGGTCAAACATGATGTTGCCCGGCTTCAGGTCACGATGGATGATGCCTTTTTCGTGAACAGCGTTTAGTCCATCGGCCAGCCGCAACATGATTTCGGCCGTTTCGTCCACCGTCAACGCGCCTTCATCCAACCGTTCCGATAATGAGCCGCCGCGCATGTAGCGCATCACCAAATAAGGTGCGCCATTTTCTTCGCCAATGTCATAAACGGGAACAAGACAGGGATGATCAAGAGCGGCCACGATTTTGGCCTCGCGCTCAAAGCGTTGGCGCAGGGTGGGATGATAGAGCAGGTCTGATGGCAGCAGCTTTACCGCAACTTCGCGCTCAAACAGCGGGTCATAGGCAACATAGACGGTCGCCATGCCGCCTTCGCCTGCTACGGATTTGATCTCATATCGACCAACGGTCTCGGTTGTAAGACCTTCTGTTGCAACATCTTCTGTTGCTTCTGCTACTATCATCATAACTTCATTATAAAAGTAGGCAGGAGAGCAACAAGGTATTTTTTGCGTTGTCTTCACATGAAAACGGGAAAAGGGGGGGATTGGACGCGGATTGCGCTGATTATACTGATTTTTTACGCTACAAGAAATATGAAGGACGCTGATACGGGTGAACGCTGATAAAAAACAGAATTTTATCGGCGTTCACCCATATCAGCGACATAAATGCCTGATTTTATGAAATCGGTGTCCAGATATGTTCCAACAAACGGCCGTTTTTATATAAAATAAAATAATACGAATAACCGTTTACACATTATCCTCCGCTATGGCATCCAGATGGCTGCGTACAAAGGTCAAAAATATCCGTAATGCTTCTACAGGTTTGCGACCAAGATGGCTTTCTACAACTTCATTCGTGAAAGATGCTCTTGCTTGTATTCCAAATGATCAAGACGTTGCACATCCCGCCAACTGGATGCTTCCTCAAGCGTTCCCGTGCGATAATGATCTTCCATCTCTTTGACAGTAGATACCCCATATTGCCCGCTGATTTGAAAAATATCTGCTTGCACATCACGCAGTTGACTCTCTAAATAACGGCGTAAACCAAGCAGCATCAAATCTTCCTGAGATACGTTCAGCTCATTAGATACGACGCTATATGCTTCTTGAACAGTATTAGCAATCATTTTATTTGCTCCTTCTTTACTTCCACACGCTGTTATCACACAAATGCCATGAATGGGCGGACTTCAATCCCGTTTTTCATTATTTCAGCCGCAAAAGGGTTGCCATAATTGAAATCCTTATTTGATATTGGATGCGGCTCTATTCTCATATCAAACTCAGAGGCCAGCAACATTAGCTTAACTTGCAAATCGAAACGTCGGTCATCATCCAGATTGTTAATGATTAACGCGACATCAATATCACTATCAACCTTATCCTTTTTCACAGCGTAAGAACCAAAAAGATAAGCGGTCATTATCCGTGAATCTTGTTTTGCAGCAGCAGAAACGTAGTCGCTTATTCTTCTATTTGTTTTATTATCCATGATCTCAATTCTTTGATTATGCTAAACCATTTTACAGTGAATTCAGGCGTGCATCTTTTACGAAAACTATTTTTATAATCATCATATCGCGCATTGATATTAAAGGCGGAAATAGTAGTTAGTTGAAGTTTCAGGTCATCCGAGATTTCAATTTTTGCACCCGTTGCCAGCCTCAATAAATTATGAATATATGGCGGATACTCATTATTTACTTTCACAAAATACGCCTTCAATAGCTTTTCGAGTACCAAATGCCCCAAAAATAATGACCAGCTATATCTTTTGCTGTCAAACATAGCAATCATTGTATCATAATCATCATTAGAATTTCTAACCCAGTGATCAATGATCTTCTCTTTGTCAAATTGTTGTTTATCCATATTGTAAAATTATAACACGCCAAAAACCCCATTCCAACAAACGGCCGTTTTCATGGTAAAATCCACCCATTGCAAGCAACACGACAAGGACAGCGTTATGAAAAAACA
>CAYSDT010000297.1:0-1371 GCA_964429835.1 uncultured Ardenticatenaceae bacterium
GATATGGATGTGATGGGTGGCAAAACGGCCGTTTCCCACGCACCAGCACAAGCATTCGCCATCCCCGAAGGCGGAACATTGGAGTTCCCATACGACGTGCAATTCATCCTCATGGGCGAAAACCTGAACGTCACCGAAGTGCGCGACCGCATTGATTCGATGGGCGACTCCACCGTCGTTGTTGGCGACGAAACGACGATTAAAGTGCATATCCACGTCAGCGATCCCGGTGAGCCACTTAGTTATGGCATTAGTATGGGCAAAATTGACGATGTAGTCGTCGAAAATATGCAGGTGCAGATGGAGACGATTATCAATCAGCAAAAAGCAGCCGTGCCGACGAGTAACATTCAGCCCGGCCAAATCGGTGTTGTCACCGTTGCGCCCGGTTCTGGCATAGCCGATGCGTTCCGCAGTTTGCACGCGGCGTTCATCGTCGATGGCGGGCAGACGAACAACCCCAGCACAGAGGATATTTTCCAAGCGATTCAAGATGTGCCGACGAATAACATCATTTTATTGCCCAACAATAAAAACATCATTATGGCGGCGGAAGCGGCGCGTGAGTTGAGCAGTAAAAACGTAAGTGTCGTCCCCAGCCGCACTGTGCCGCAGGGGATGATGGCGTTGATGCAGTTGGATTTGGATGGCGATTTGGATGAAGTGACAGCAGAAATGCGCGAATCACTTGATGATGTAGCCACAGGCGAAATCACCCGTGCGGTGCGTTCGGTAACGCTGGATGGCGTTACAGTGGAAGAGGGGGAGTTTATTGGGATGGTAAACGGCCGTTTATTTTCATCAGGCAGCAATATGCGCGATGTCATCGCCCAAACGCTGTCTGGCATGGAGATGGACGACCGCGAAATCGTCACCATCTACTACGGCGACAGCGCGACCAAAGCGGACGCTGAAATCGTCAGCCAACAGATCGAATCCCTTTATGAAGAAGTTGAAACCGAGATCATTCCCGGCCATCAACCCCACTATTACTATATTTTAGGCGCGGAATAACTCAAATTTGTCATACCTGCGTAGGCAGGTATCCACAACATGGATTCCCGCCTACGCGGGAATGACATTGATAAAAACATTATGGCAAAAGCATTTAAGCGTTTACAAAGCGTACTGAAATTAGAAGCGCAACAGGGTTATAAAAACAAGGCCGTTGTCGGCGGGATTGGGCAATTTGCCGCATTTTGGGTTGATCAAGCGCGGGAAGAGGCTGTGGACGAAGGCGACCGTGCGTTTGTGGAACAAACATCGGCCGTTTTGGCTGATTATGGCAATTTACAAGGCGATGCGGCGCGGTCGGAGAGTTTGAACAATTTATTGGGCAAACTAAAACAGCGACAAGAGCGCGTGGATAAA
>CAYSDT010000297.1:1471-4436 GCA_964429835.1 uncultured Ardenticatenaceae bacterium
GAGTTTGAACAATTTATTGGGCAAACTAAAACAGCGACAAGAGCGCGTGGATAAACTATCACCGCCAAAACCATCGCCCCATCGCCCCCCGCCGCAAAAAAAGAAAGCCCCCGCGCAAAAACAACAACGGCAACAACCGCAACCGCAACAAAAGAAGCAGCAACCGCAACCTAAGAGACAGCAACAACCCAAGAAAAAACAGCAACCCAAAAAAGGTAAAAATAAGCGCGTTACCATCCCCCATCTGCCCGGAGAGAAGTCAGTTCCCTCATTTCCCGGCAGATCGGTTGAACCCGATCCCGATGGGTTGCGTCAATCTGTAACCATCATTAAAGGCGTGGGGCCGGTGATGGCGGATAAACTCGCCAAATTGGGAATTGAAAATTTATGTGATCTGCTGCACACCTTCCCCCATCGCTACGACGATTACACGTTGATGAAGCCAATTCAAGAGTTGGTTTACGGCGAAACGGTGACTGTTATCGGCACGGTTTGGGAGACGCGGGCGCAACGGACGCGCAATAACCAGACGATCATCCGTGCAACCATCAATGATGGCACGGGATCGGTGCAGGCGACGTGGTTTAATCAACCGTGGCTGGCAAAATCGTTGGAATCGGGGATGCACATCGTCATCAGCGGCAAGTTGGATCAATATCTGGGGCGGCTGGTGTTTAACAGCCCTGCGTGGGAGCCGTTGGAAATGGAACCGTTACGCACACGGCGAATGGTTCCCATCTACCCCTTAACGAAGGGGCTGACGGCCGCTAAAATGCGAGAAATGATGCGAACGGCCGTTTCCCAATGGAGCGCAAAATTACCCGAACCGATGCCCGAAGCGATTCGCCAACGGCACGATTTATACGGCACGCGCCAAGCGATGCAGCAAATCCATTTCCCCGACAGCAGCCAAACGATGCACAAAGCACGGCAGCGCATCATCTTTGATGAGTTGTTTATGTTGCAATTGGGAATGCAGGAAAAGCGCAAAGCGTGGCGGGCTGAACCGGGCATGGCACTGTCCGCCGATGGGGACGCGCTGGCACAATTTTATGCCGCGCTGCCATACACCCTGACCGATGCTCAACATCGTGTGATCAAAGAGATTTTGGGCGACATGACGCAATCTGTGCCGATGAACCGGCTGTTGCAGGGTGATGTTGGCTCTGGCAAGACGGTTGTGGCGGCGGCGGCGTTGTTGACAGCGGTCAAAGCGGGCGCACAAGCGGCATTGATGGTTCCAACTTCCATCTTGGCCGAACAGCATTACGCTGGGCTAAATGAACTATTATCAGCGCAAGGGGTGGCCGTCGCCTTGTTGACGGGCGGCACATCTGCCAAAGAAAAAGCGCAGATTTACACCGATTTAGAGGCTGGTTACATCCAAGTCATCATCGGCACACATGCGTTGATTCAGGATGGAGTGACGTTCGATAAATTGGCGTTGACCATCATTGATGAGCAACATCGCTTTGGCGTTGACCAGCGGGCGGCGTTGCGGGACAAGGGTGCGCGGACTGAAAGTCCGGAAGGGGAAAACGGCCGTTTTAACCCACATATGCTCGTCATGTCCGCCACACCCATTCCGCGCACATTGGCACTGTCCATGTACGGCGATTTAGACATTTCTGTCATTGACGAAATGCCGCCCGGCCGTGAAGAGATCAAAACCCGCTGGATGTATCCGACGGAGCGGCAACGGGCATACAACTTTGTTGAAAACCAGATTCAAAAAGGACGACAGGCGTATATCATCTACCCGTTGGTGGAAGAGTCGGACAAAATTGAGGCAAAAGCGGCCGTTGAGGAGTACGAGCGGTTGCAAACGACGGTTTTCCCCAAATTAAAGTTGGGCTTGATTCACGGCCGTTTACGCGCTGATGAAAAAGAGGCAGTGATGCGCTCGTTTAATGCGGGTGAGATTGATGTGTTGGTGGCAACGGCCGTTATTGAGGTCGGTGTCGATGTGCCAAACAGCACGGTGATGATGATCGAAGGCGCAAATCGCTTTGGCTTGGCGCAATTGCACCAATTCAGAGGGCGCGTCGGGCGCGGCGAGCATCAATCGTACTGCATACTTATCGCCGAAGAAGTTGAAGGGACAGCCAAAGAGCGGTTGCAAGCGTTGGAGCAAAGCAACGATGGGTTTGCGCTGGCCGAGAAAGATTTGGAAATACGGGGGCCGGGTGAATTTTTAGGCCGTCGCCAAAGCGGCTTGCCTGAACTGAAACTGGCTTCGCTTTCGGACATGGAAATGCTGAAAATGGCACGAACGGAAGCGGAAACCATCTTTGCCACTGATCCCGACCTAGCACAACCTGAACATGCGCTATTGCGTGAGCAAGTCAACTATTTTTGGGAATCAGTTGGCGATGTGAGCTAAGAGAAGTGGCAAGTGGGCAAGTAGCAAGCAGGCAAGTGACATGCTCACTTGCAACTTGCTACTTACAGACTTCCCACAGGGAGATTCTTTGAACATAAAAGCATTATATCCAGGCACATTTGACCCCGTGCATTTGGGACATATCGACATTATGCAGCGGGCGGCTTCTATTTTTGATGAGTTAGTCGTGGGCGTGTACGCTCATTCATCGTTGGCGAAAAGCAAAAACACGTTATTCAGCATCGAAGAGCGGTGTATGTTTATTGAAGGGGCGTTGAACGGTGCTTCAAATATAAGCGTCATTCCTTATCATGGGTTGACGGTTGATGTGGCACGCGAAATTGGGGCGCAGGTGCTGGTGCGTGGATTGCGCGTCTTTTCCGATTTTGAGTTTGAATTTCGGATTGCGTTGGCAAATCAACGGCTGTACCCCGACATCGAAAGTGTAAATTTGATGACGCGGGAGCAGCATACCTTTTTAAGCAGCACGATTGTGCGTGAAATCGCTTCATTGGGCGGGGATGTGACCAGTATGGTTCCTGAAAATGTGGCGTTGGCGTTAAACGGCCGTTTTGCCCCACA
>CAYSDT010000298.1:0-4426 GCA_964429835.1 uncultured Ardenticatenaceae bacterium
AACACGTTAATTTATGCAATATAACCCTGAAAACCCCATCATTGTTCAAGGCGATAAAAGCGTCTTGCTGGAAGTAAACAGTCCGCTTTACCACGAAGCACGAGATATTCTGTCCCGCTTTGCTGAGTTGGAAAAAAGCCCAGAATATATTCACACTTATCGTATTTCGCCGTTGTCTTTGTGGAATGCCGCTTCGTCTGGCCTGACGGCCGAAGAGATTGTGGAGGGACTGGCACGGTACAGCAAATATCCATTGCCCGGTAATGTGGCGGTGGATATTCGGGAGTACATTGGGCGTTACGGCCGTATCCGTCTAACCCGCCGTGACAACGACCTGTTGCTCACCTCCGATGACATCCCCCTTATTCTGGAACTGCAACGGCGCAAGGAACTCAAACCGTACATTTTGGCTCCAGAAGATGAGCATACGTTGCGTATGGATGCGGCACGGCGCGGCCACATCAAGCAGGCGTTGGTCAACATCGGTTATCCCGCTGAAGATTTGGTCGGCTATGTTTCTGGCGATACGGTTGGCTTTGATTTGCGTCTGCTCACCAACGGCGGCAAACCGTTTGTATTACGCGATTATCAGCGAGAGGCGGGAGAACTGTTTTATGCCGATGGTGCCGCGCATGGCGGTTCTGGCGTGATCGTATTGCCTTGCGGCGCAGGTAAAACCATCGTCGGCTTATCGGTGATGAACGAAATGCAGTGCAGTACGCTTATTTTAACGCCTAACACCGTTTCTTTGCGGCAATGGATTGACGAACTGCTAGACAAAACGACGCTTACGGCTGAGCAGGTCGGCGAGTATTCTGGTCAGCGTAAAGAGATACGGCCGATTACCATCTCCACTTATCAGACGATGACCTATCGCAAGCGAAAAGTTCCCAGAACGGCTCCATTTAATGAGCAATATCCCCACTTTAATCTGTTTGATGACCATAATTGGGGGCTGATTATTTATGATGAAGTCCATTTGCTGCCTGCGCCCGTGTTCAGCATCACGGCCGAATTACAGGCGCGGCGGCGGTTGGGATTGACAGCGACATTGGTACGGGAAGACGGCCGTCAAGAAGATGTTTTCTCCCTCATCGGCCCAAAAAAGTATGACGTGCCGTGGAAAGATTTGGAAAAACAGGGCTGGATCGCTACCGCCGATGTGGTCGAAGTGCGCGTCCCTTTGTCACACGAAACGCGCATGGAGTATGCCATTGCCGAAGAGCGGCAAAAATACCGCATTGCGGCCGAAAGCAAGGCTAAATTTAAGGTGTTAGATCAACTGCTCGTCAAACATAAAGAAGATCAGGTATTGATTATTGGCATGTATATATCACAACTGGAAAGTGTGGCGCGGCGGTATGATGCGCCGTTAATTATGGGTAAAACCAGCGTTAAAAAGCGGCGCATATTGTATGAGCAGTTCAAAACGGGCGAGATTTCGACATTGGTCGTGTCGAAGGTGGGTAATTTTGCCATTGATTTACCGAATGCCAATGTAATGATGCAAATTAGTGGCACATTTGGCAGTCGTCAGGAAGAAGCACAGCGGCTGGGACGGATTTTACGGCCTCATGCTGATGATTTGGCACATTTTTACACCATCATCAGTAAAGATACGGTGGATCAACAGTATGGTGCAAACCGTCAACTGTTTTTGACGGAGCAGGGGTATCAGTACACTATTTTATATGAAGATGAGGTGGCCGATTATGAACCGGCCGTTCTCGTTTGTCAGGTGGTTTCCTAAAAATAACAGTCTCGTTCCCACGCTCTGCGTGGGAATGCAATCTGGACGCTCTGCGTCCCCCTTCCACGACGCAGAGCGTCTGGCAGGGCATTCCACGCAGAGCGTGGAACGAGGAATTTTGAAAATATGGCAACATTAGAAAATTTAACAACGGCCGATATTAAAACGGTCGTGAAAGGTAAATCAATGAGTCGGGCGCGAGGCTATGTGGGAAATGTGCGGCAAGCGGCGCGTAACGGCCGTTCCCTTCGCGCTGAAGTCGGTAAAAGTCGTTCCTATTCCATCGAGATTGATGTGCTGGATGATGGCATTCATGCCATTTGCAGCTGCCCTTACGATTGGGGCGGTTATTGCAAGCATATTGGCGCGGTTTTGCTCAAATGGATCGAGCAGCCGGGCAGTTTTGTCATCGAAATGCCAGCATCAACCAACAGTGACTTCATTATTGAAACATTTGTTGTTGAAGCACCGAAAACGGCCGTTTCCCGCGAAAACCCATACTGGATTAAAAAAACACACACCGTTCGCCGCCAAAATGATGATGATAATTTACGCATCTGGTTAGGTGAATATAAGGTCAAAGATTTGCGCCGTATGGCGAGACGAAATGGCTGGCCCATCAAAGGAACGCGAAAGGCTGACCTTATTCAGCAGCTTATGAGCCACATGCTGCAACCGGGCATTGCGCTCCAGAGCTTGCTCAATTTGGATGCGGAACATCGTCAGGTTTATGATGCGATGGGGTTGTTTTACACTGGCATTCGTTTCCAAACCAAGCATATAACCGCGTTGGCGAATCTGTGGGGCAGCTTAACGCAATATAAAAATGTTGATACTTACTTCTCTCGTTTATGTAATGTTGGGTTAGCGATACCGGGTAATTTTGAATCTCGTTATTGGCAACAGATCACGTTTATTCCTAGCAGCATAATGCGAATAATGCCGCCATTGTTAGCGGATCGGGTGACGGAAGTGTCGCTTTCGGATGATGTGAATAGTGGTGTGGTGATGGGGGGAAAACGGCCGTTTTTACAACGGCTCCATCAAGTTTTATTACTGCTGGAACAAAGTTCCCCTCCCATGCGCCAGCCCATGCCCCGCCCCCGTCTGGAAAAATTCCATGACATGCTAAAAGAGTGGGACTACATTCCAGAAGAGGTGCGGGACGCGCAAAGCAAGAAGAAATTAAAATCCTACGATCCTGATTTTAGTTTGACCGTGCCGCCGCCGTTGGCAACTTTACCTGATGAAGCCATCCAACGGTTGGCTCCTATTGCTGGCGACGAAGTACAGCTAAATTTCATATACCATCTGCTAACGACGACAGGGCTGTTACGACAAGGTAGCCCTGTAACGGTATGGCGCGAGGTCAAAAATCAATTTTTACGCTACGATGAAGCGGGGCAGTCGGCAATTTTGGCGCGGGCTTACTTTGCACTGGATACATGGAGCGAAGTGTGGATGATGTTGGCAAAACGGCCGTCTCTCCAGTTAAAACGCTCCCAGAAGAGATACCAACGCATCGAATCGCCATCGGAAATGTATAGGACGTTAGCCGTCTTTCGGGAACAGGTGCTGCAACTGTTGGCTGGCCTGCCTGATAATCAGTGGTACAGCGTGCGCGATGTAACCAATTTGTTGCGCCCGTTATGGCTGCGTTTTGATAGCTGGGCGTGGAGTAATACGAATCGTTATGGGGAGACGATGGCCGACTGGTTTTTAGCAGACGATGGTACGCCATTGGACACGACTAAAAATGAGGCGGATTGGGATAAAGCGCAAGGGGCTTTCATTCAGCAGATGATTCAAGGGCCGCTTCATTGGCTGGGTTTGACTGATATTAGTGTAGAAAACGGCCGTTTAACCGCGTTCCGTCTGCATGGATTGGGCGACCTATTCCTCGACAAGGTGGAATCTGTGCCATTGGCGGGCAGTGAAGAGGGAGCGGTAACGAAGGAGGTAAACCTTTCCGCCGCTGCTGATGCCATCACGGTTGATGGAACAGCCATCATTGTAGACCCAACGGCCGTTGCCGCCCAAGCACACAACTACCTCGACGGCATTGCTGTTTTAGAAGAAGCTGGCACCACCCGCTTCATTTACCAACTCAATGTTGATGCCGTCCATCAAGCATTTGAGTCAGGGAAAACCTTAGATGAGATGGTAAGCGGCTGGGAAAAATGGTTCCGCATCCCCATCCCCCCCGCCATTCATGATCAGCTGACTGTGTGGCAAAAAGCGTATGGTCAGGTGCGATTATATGAAAAAGTAACCGTCATCGAATTTGGTGATGAGTACGCATTACGGGAAATGAAAGCGGCCACGTCGCTAAACAAGCATCTTGTCGCCGAAATTTCGCCGACCCTTGTCATCATCCCTGCTAATAAAGTTGATTTATTAGCGACTGAATTGGAAAAAGCAGGCTATACACCGAAAAAGACGAATAAGGTTTGAGCGTAGAGCGCAGAAACGACTTGATTATGGATAAAGAAACACTCTTAAACACATATAACAGCAGTATGCTTTGGGAAATGGCGCGTGGGGCGCAATTAACAGGAACGACGGGTAAAAAGCTGAAGAAATCCGACTTGATACAGTTGATGAAACGAGAGTTCTTTCAGCCAAAACGCATTAAAGCGGCGTATAAACGATTGACCCAAAAGGAAAAAAAGGTGA
>CAYSDT010000299.1:0-2915 GCA_964429835.1 uncultured Ardenticatenaceae bacterium
CGTTAAATGCAGCTCGCTTTCAGCGGGCTTTTGTGTATCAGACACCGATTTCAATCGGTGTCGCTACGATCACAGCTAAATATACAAATCCCGCCGCCCATATGTCACATACGCACCAATATAGGCGACAATAATAATAGCCAACGACAGCAATACATAAATCGGATCGACCGATGATTCGTTCAGCAGTTGGGCGCGATCAAAATAGGTAAATGGCGAGAAGTATTTCAGGAATTCCAAATTTTCATTCAGCCCCGCAATGATGGAAATGAAGTAAGTCCCCATCAACAAGCCGACAGCAACAGAACCAGCCCGTTTATGCTGTTTCATCGCACAACCGAGCAACACCCCAATCGAAAGGAAAATCATCTGCAAGACAAACAGTGTCGCCATACACAAGGCTAGAAAATCGTAGAATGCGGCATCGGGGCTGTATGTTGCCGTAGCGGCGATGGATGCGACCCATGTTACGCCTAAAAAGGCGATGCAATTAACAATAACGGCCGTTATTTTAGCAGTCACAACCCGATTCCGACTGACAGGCAGGGTAAGTGCAAATTCCACCGTCTTGTCGCGCTCCTCTTTGGCGATGATGTCGCTACCCCACATCGTGGCCGAAATGGTGCCGAGCAGGGCGAAGTACATAAACATCACGCCAAAGAAACCCTCGATAGTCGTTAAATTGAAGGCGTTCATTTGAAACGCCTCCATCAGCGCGGGTGGCATACTGCCCATTATTTCCAACATTTCAGGATTGCCTTCGTATGCTGAAAATTTTGTTATCCCTGAATACACAAAGAAGAGCATGATAACGCTCCAAATGATCAGAGATTTTAGATTTGCTTTGAGTTCTCTTAAAAATATATTCATTACTTCTCCTGCAACTGGGTTTGGCAACACCAAACCCCTACACAGAACACGCGGTAGGGGCATGGCGTTGCCATGCCCAATTCCTATGACGCTGAGTGAATGTCTCTTTTTGCGTACAACATATAGCTGCCAACAACGGAAACGACTATCGCCGTGACGCTTATCAGCACCAACGGAATGTTAAAGGCGTTGTTAGTCACAATATAATTTGGCTCGAAATGTTTGAAGGGGGTGATAATCGCCAACCCATCACCGCCGATCATGCCGCCAAAGGCGTTGAGGACGTACAAACCAAAGACCAATCCCATCGAGAAGGGGGTGACATTGCGTACCCGTTTCACCAACAGAGAGATGAACATCCCGACGGTGAGGAAAAACAGTTGTAAGAATGGGACGGTCAGGAGTAGTAGGAAGAGGGTGCTTGTTTCGTATAAACGGCCGTCGCTATACATCTCCACAAAAACAAAACTACTAATCCAGATAATCAATGTGGTCAGTGCAAGACTGCTAACGGCCGATGATAATTTGTTCGTCAAAATCGTTGTCCGTTTGATGGGTCTGGTTAATAGAAAATCGGCCGTCATGTCCGCTTCTTCAACAGAAACGAGCGAAAAGCCATAATTTGCCGCTTGTATGGCTAATGCGATTTGGAAAAATAGGAAATATGTGCCAAAAAAGCCGAGAACCGTTGACAAGTCCGCGCCATTCATGCCGAACGCCATCAAAAATTCTTCTGGGAACTCAGCCATCATGTCGTTAATCATGTCTGCTTCATTGGCGAATGTGGGAAACATGGACATGATGAAAAATATCGCGGCCGAGACCGAAAGCGACCAAATGATGACCGATTTCAGGTGCATGTTAAATTCAAGTTTGTAGATATTCATAATGATTGCCTAAACGTGACTCTACTGAAAAATGGTGTCAAAACCGAAAAGTTCAACTTTTCGTCTCGACAGGATTTGTGCCTTGATAGGCAAAAGTTGAACTTTTTTCAGTGGACTCAAACATAGTAGTGCATGAAAATTTCTTCTAATGTCGGTTCGGTGATGGAAACATCGGCGATGGTTTCTGCGCTGATGATCTGCAACATGGCGTTGATGTCACCTTTATAAAGGAAGTCAGCAATGTTGCCATCGAGCGTTAGATTGCTTACGCCGTCGATATTGAAGCGGCTTTCGTCCATCGCTTCGGCTTCGACGCTGATTTTTTTGTAGCTGTCTTTTCGCAATGTTTTGATGTCTTCCACGCTTACAATTTCGCCATCGCGGATGATGGCGACGCGGTTACACATTTTCTGCACTTCAGTGAGGATGTGAGAGGAGAAAAAGATGGTCGCGCCGCGTTCGTTCTCTTCGCGGATGAGGTCGAAGAATTTTTGCTGCATGAGCGGGTCAAGACCGCTTGTCGGTTCGTCCAAAAGAATCAGTTTGGGGCGATGGAGCAACCCTTGCACGATGCCGACCTTCTTTTTATTGCCGTAGGAAAGGTCGTCTATCTTTCTGGTGAGATCAAGCTCCATGATGTCGGCCAATTCGTACATGCGGTCATGGTGATCACCTTCATAAAAGCTGGCGGAGTATTTGAGCAGGGCGAGTACCTTCATGCGGTCGTAGTAGAAAACTTCTGAGGGCAGGTAGCCGATGTCCTGCCGTATTTCTGGCCCGTGAGCGATGCAATCTTTGCCGAAGATTTTGGCGGAGCCGCTGGTGGGATAAATTAACGACAGAAGCAGGCGGATGGTGGTGGATTTGCCTGCGCCGTTGGGGCCGATAAATCCAAATATCTCGCCTTCTTCGACGTTCAGGGAGACGTTGTTGATGCCTCTTGCTTTGCCGTACATTTTTGTTAAGTTATTGATTTCAATTATGCTCATCCTGTTATTCCTCTCAGTTTTTCAACTCTTGTTATTGCGAATCATTAGATGATTATATGTTTTTTTGATTTTGAAAATCAAGTGATGAATGTCATATACGGGGGATGTTGTGGTATTGCGGCAACTTATCAGTGAAATGTGTGGGGAGTGAGGGGTAAACGGCCGTTTA
>CAYSDT010000299.1:3015-4423 GCA_964429835.1 uncultured Ardenticatenaceae bacterium
ATTGCGGCAACTTATCAGTGAAATGTGTGGGGAGTGAGGGGTAAACGGCCGTTTATCCCCCATGTGCAATGCACCTTCAAGGTGCAATGCACATTACAAAAAAAAGAGCGATTTAATCAAATCGCTCTCCAAATTTAACATCTATTCAATTTTTACCAGCACAACACGCCTTACTTATCCCGATCCATCACCAAATCAACAAGTGCCAACAAGGTTTCCTTTGCTGGCGAATCGGGGAGTGGCTCTAGCGCGGCACGCGCACGGCGGGCAACTTCGGCCGCTTGCATTCGTGCAATTTCAACTGCCCCAGAATCGCGCAGTTGGGCAATCATCTCTTGCACATCTTCCGATTCAGTGGTGGTGATGGGAGCTGCGCCATCTTCATCTTCGGCGGCCATTACTCCGCGATGCTGCGCCAAATCCAGTCCAACATCCTTACCCATCGTTTCTGGATCGCCCACAATATCCAAAATATCATCTACAATTTGGAAGGTAAGGCCGAGATTGTGAGCATAGGCGATGAGTGTTTCAACAACTGCATCATCTGCACCAGCGAGACGTGAACCCATCTCCGCGCCGGCCTCAAACAGGCTGGCCGTTTTGCGGCTGATAATAGTTTTGTACGTCTCCGCATCCATCGTGCCTGCTTTGGCGGCGGCGGCTTGCAAGGTTTCACCTTCAACCAGACGAATACACGCATCAGACATGATGGAGTTGTATGGTGCGCCATAAGGATTCATCAATTCATATACTTTGGTGAAAAGATAGTCGCCAGTGAGCAGGGCGAATGTGCGCCCCCATTTGGCATGAACGGTGACTTGGCCGCGACGGGTCATGCTGTGATCGTTGATGTCGTCATGCACAAGCGTGGCGGTGTGTACCATTTCCAAAGCGGCGGCCATCGGAACGGCCGTTTTCAAATCATCCCCACCAGCAGCCAAGTAAGCGAGCAATGCCACCTGCGGGCGGATACGTTTGCCGCCAGATGAGATGATATGATGGCTGGCATCGTGGAGAACTTTTACATCGCTATCAACAGCATCTCTCAATGCACTTTCAACGGCGACTAAGCCCTCTGCAATCAATTTAGAATCCATAGTTTTACCCTATTCACAATCCCTTCATCGCTATATAAACTGAAAAGTTGTGCCTGTTCTTTTTTTAGTTTCATTTCCTGCCTAAAAACCCAGACAGACGGGGGATTATAAAAAATGAACATCCCTCCGTCAAGCTATTGCCCAATCAGGTGCAATAATGGACGGTGATACTTGCATATTAAATAAAAATTTAACATGGTTCAAAAGGAAGAAAAATATCTTTACAGTTTAGCATCGTAAATGGAACGCGGGTGGTGCGGATTTAGCGGATAAACGCGGATTTTCTTTGTTTTATCCGCGTTTATCCGCTA
>CAYSDT010000300.1:0-3228 GCA_964429835.1 uncultured Ardenticatenaceae bacterium
GTAATGAAGCTTCTGCACGATGAAACATATCCTTCTTTTCATAATCCGCGCTTATCAGAAACTTATTTCACCACTATTCCCTCCCAGTTGTCGGTTTACGCCGACCTGTTCCCATTATGGGTACGAAGCCGTCGAAAAGTACGGCTTTTTCAAAGGGGGATGGATGGCGATTAAGCGCGTGAGTCGTTGTCACCCGTTTCATGAGGGTGGTTACGACCCTGTACCTTAATGGAGGTCGCTCTTTGTTTAGTTCAAAACGGCCGTTAACGCGGACGCTTCTATTTTTATTTGTTCTCGCCAGTTTTGTACTCGTCAGTTGCGGCACACGCGGCTCCGATGACAACTGGCCGGGTCTCTCCACTGATGGCGAAAACGTCTACGTTGCTTATGGCAAACGTGTAGTCGCCTATAATGTCGCCGATCAGAGGCAACTGTGGCTATTTCCCCAAGAAGCCAGCACAGCTTTGCTCTTCGCCTCCCCATCCGTCAATGAAAACGGCCGTGTTATTTTCGGCGACTATGGCGTGAGTGGTGGAATGCTTGCCCCCAAAATAACGACCACAATTTATGCCGTCGAAAATGACACAGGTTCTCCGCCCGCTACAATGTGGGTCAACACAACCTCCGCCGTTGGTAAAACCGTCGCCCCTGCATTGCAAGTTGGCGATCAAGTTTTTGTCGGCACGAATGACAGCACCTTCATCGCTATGGATGCCACTAATGGCACTGAATTATGGCGATTTGGGGAGTCTGAAGAGGCGATTTGGGGGCAGCCCGCTTATCAGAATGGCACGGTTTATATCACCAGCGTTGACGGGATGGTTTTTGCTCTTGATGCAAACAGTGGCGAAAAGAAGTGGGAATACGAACTCGAAGGCGCGATTGCTGGCGGTGTTGTTCTTAATGAGAATACGCTTTATGTCGCTGACTTTGCCTCCCATGTTCATGCACTATCGACTAGCACAGGTGAAGAACAGTGGTTGGCCGTTGCCGATGATTCCACATGGTCAACGCCTGCTTATGCAGATGGAACCGTCTTTTTCACCGACATTAGCGGTACGATTTACGCTGTAGACGCACATAATGGCGACCAACTTTGGCGACAGACGCAACTATATCCATTGCAAACGTCTCCGCTTGTGCAAGATGGCGTTGTGTACATCGCCAGTGGGCCAGAAGGGGAAGCGACGGAAGGGTTGATTACCGCATATGCGGCTGATAGTGGTGAACTGATATGGCAAAAAGTGACAAATGCGCCATTGAATACCACTCCCGTTATCGTTGACGATGTCGTCATCACCATTAAACAGGCTGCGGCCGTTTATTCACTCGTCGCTTTTGATGTCGAGACGGGAACCGAGAAATGGGCGCATGTACTGCCCGAGTAATATGAAAAATCAGGTTGCCGCTATGGTAATAATACAAAGGACTAGATAATTTATGTACGGCCCCTGGGATCAATTCGTTATTAACCCGATGGTCAACGCCTTATTGGTGTTATACGGCTTTTTGGGACACAACTTCGTTCTGGCAATTGCAGTCTTTACCATTTTGGTAAAGCTGTTGACGTTGCCGCTTAATCTGAAACAGCAACGCTCTATGCTGAGTACGCAGGAGATGCAGCCTCAGATTAAGGAAATTCAAACTAAATATAAAGATAACCCGCAGAAAATGCAGGAAAAATTCAAAGAGATTGGCTATAACCCGACTGATAGTTTGATGGGTTGTTTGCCAATGTTGGTTCAAATGCCAATTATGATCGGCCTTTATCGGGCGATTATTTATGTATTAGGCACAACACCGATGGCTCTCTTTGGCTTAACGCAGCGGGTTTACCCCAGCATTGATTTGGCGCAATTACTGCCCATCAACAGTCATTTTTTATGGCTGAATTTGGGCGCACCTGACCCGCTTTACATTTTGCCAGTGCTGGTTGCAGGTACGATGTTCTTGCAACAAAAGGTGATGGCACCTGATAAGAAAAAGGATGATGGCAAAAAGAAGGGGAAAGGGAAAGACAAGAAAGATGATCCAATGGGGGGCATGACGCAATCAATGCAATACACCATGCCGCTTATGTTCGGATTTTTCTCGCTCCAATTCCAAGCTGGTTTGTCCATCTACTTTGTCATGAGCAACCTGATCGGTATCGCGCAAGGTCTTTATGTAAAAAAGGCGATGGCCGCGCACAAAGCTGAGGTTGCGGAAGCAAAGCGTAAGAAAAGTGGTACGGTTATTGAGGGTGAGATTATCGAATCCTCCATTCCTGAGCCAGAAGCATTGCCTGCCACAGCTTCTAAGAAAAAGAAGAAAAAGGGTGGTAAGGGTAAAAATAAAAAGAAGAATAGATAGGTATTTGTATGTCACAAGATAAACGAAAATTTGAAGCACGCGCCGAAAGCGTGGATGAAGCTATCCAGATTGGTTTGGCTGCGTTGGGAATGAAAGAAGATGAGGTCACGATTGAGGTACTCGATGAGGGTAGTCGTGGATTATTGGGTATTGGCAGTCGTGATGCGACGGTGCGATTAACGGCCGTTACTCCCCAAGAACCTGAACCCATCGCCCCAGAACCAGAACCAGAGCCAGAACCTGTTGTTGAAGAGGTTGTTGTCGTGGTGGAAGAAGAAGTGGAAGAGGAAACGGCCGTTTACGAGCCAGAACCCGAACCCGTCACCCCCGATAAGCCATCTGTCAAAGAAGAAGATGATGACCGTGACGAACCAACCGTTGCGCTGGATGTTATCACCGCGCTGTTCCTAAAAATGGGTGCAGATGCTGATGTAACCATCCGCGAATCTGAGGTGGACGACAAAACAGGTCGTGTGACCCCCATTATTGACGTGCGTGGCGATAATTTGAGTGCTTTCATCGGCTCGCGTGGCGAAACGATGGCCGCGATTCAATATATCGCTCGCCTGATGGTTGCCAATATGCGGCACGAACGCGCCCATTTTGTCATCGACATTGATGGTTATCGCCTGAAACGCGAAGAAGCTTTGGCGCGGTTAGCTGAGCGGATGGCGGGCAAAGTCATTGATCGTCAAGAGGCGATCAGCCTTGAGCCGATGACACCTGCGGATCGGCGCATCATTCATATTACCTTGCGTGATATGGATGGGGTGTATACTGAAAGCACGGGTGAAGGCAGTCGGCGCAAAGTGCGAATTTTGCCAGAGAAATAGTCGGCAACGGCTGTACATGAATAAACACAAAGCGGTTGAGGAA
>CAYSDT010000300.1:3328-4418 GCA_964429835.1 uncultured Ardenticatenaceae bacterium
TTAGAACGGCAAATAATATGGAATGCCCAGCAAATCCATAATAAAGATGGCGATGGGGGCGATGAAGATGGCGGGCAGCAGGTTTGCGGCGCGAATCTGTTTTAATTCGAGCAACCGTAACCCAATCGCCAGCAAGATAACGCCGCCCGTTGCCGTTAATTCGGTGATCATCGGTTCGGTGAATACATTCGTACCCATCCCCGCCAACAGTGATAAGCCCCCTTGAAAGATGACAATGACGATGACGGATGCAATCACCCCTGGCCCCAGCGTGGTGGCAAAGGCGAGAGCGGCGAACCCGTCCAGCATCGCTTTGATTGCCAATTTTGTAAAATCGCCCGTAAGACCATCTTCGATTGCGCCTTGAATGGTGAGTGGCCCGACGCAGAAGATGAGGCTGGCGGTGACGAAGCCCTCGACAAAGCGAGCCGAGTCGCTGCTGTTGCCATCTTTGATGAATAGCTTGCGTAACCAGTCGCCGAACTGTTCCAGTCGCTTGTCGAGGCGTAACGCTTCGCCGAGAAGTGCGCCGACGAGCAGGCTGCCCAGCACGATGAGCGGGTTTTTGGTGACAAGCGCACTCGCCATGCCGATAGAGAGCGTGAACAGTCCCAGCGTGGCGAAGATGGTTTCCTGCATACGGGTGGGAAAGCGGTTGCCGAGCAACACGCCGAGCGTGCCGCCGATGAGTACGGTTATGGCGTTGATTATGGTTCCGATCATGATGGTCTAAGAAGTCAGGCTTTTTGCAAAAGCCTGACTTCTGGCTGTTGGTACAGTAAAATTATCGTATGAATTATCTATGGAATCCCGAATGGGAACAACAATTTGAGACGTTTTTGCAAACGCAGATGGCGGGCAGTGATGCCGCGCATGATTTGAGTCATATTTATCGAGTGGTGAAAAATGCGCGGCTGTTGACGGAGAAGGAGGGAGCGGGCGATTTGGCGATTATCATCCCGGCCGCTTGGCTGCATGATTGTGTGGTGGTGGCAAAGGATTCACCCCAACGGCCGTTTGCATCCAGACTTGCTGCTGAAACGGCCGTTTCCTTCCTAAAATCAATTGCTTACCCCGAACAGTACCACGA
>CAYSDT010000301.1:0-4381 GCA_964429835.1 uncultured Ardenticatenaceae bacterium
AATTAAGAATTACGGAGATTTCATGCTGACTGTAAACGATTTAATGACAGATGTTCCCCACACAATAACCATCGACACCCCGTTGCGTAACGTCATCGGCTTGATGAAGACGGGCGGCTACCACCATCTGCCTGTGCTGGAAATGGGCAAGCTGGTTGGCATCATCACCGACAGGGATGTGCGACTGGTGATGAATTCGCCAATGGTGATGCACGAGCGGGCGCAAGAGGCGAAGATGCTGGCAAATGTGACGGCCGAAAGCTGCATGACGGCGAACCCGATTACAGTTACATCGGAAACGGCCGTTTCTCAAGCCGCCTCCCTCCTCCGCAAATACAAATTTGGCGCATTACCCGTCGTAGACGATGGCCTTCTCGTCGGCATCATCACCGTCACCGATTTCCTCGATTATTTCATTGAAGCTGGGTAACATCTCAATAACTTGGGGTAAAGACCTGACAGGTTTTTCAAAGATACTCGTGTAAAACAAGAGGTCTTGATGAAACCTGTCAGGTCTCCCCAAAATACTGAGAAGATACGAAACTGGCGCATAAAAAACGACAAGTACGGGCGTGGCGTTGCCACGCCCATCTCACAAAGCCAAAACATCCTTGCCGCGCAACATCGCTTGCATTCGCTCGGTAATCAACGTCAGATGGTCGTCGTGTTGCACATAATCCAGATTGTCCGTCTCAATTGTTAAGACGGGGCAAAGTGAAAAACGGCCGACCCACTCGTCATACAACCCATTTAATTGTTCCAAATACGCATCGCTGATCGATTGCTCATACGCCCGCCCGCGCTGATTGATGCGGCGGCGCAGAGTCGCCGTTGATGCGCGTAAATACAAAATCATATGCGGCGGTTGCAGCAAATCGGACAACGCCTGATACAAATTGGAGTACGTTGTCCAATCATTTTGGCTCAAATCGCCTTGCAAAAACAGGTTGCGGGCAAATATCTCGGCATCTTCGTACACGCTGCGATCTTGAATGACGGAATTATCTTCCTGCAACAGCCGATGGTGTTGTTGCAATCGCTGAGAGAGGAAAAACATCTGCGAATGAAAGCTCCAATTGCCCATATCGCCATAAAAATCGGCTAAATACGGGTTGTCAGCCACGCCTTCGTGGAAGGGTGTCCAGTTCAATTTTTGCGCGAGTAAGGTGGTCAGTGTGGATTTGCCAACGCCAATGTTGCCAGCGATGGTGATAAAGTGATTGTTCATAGGAAATGCAATTGATAGTTGATAATAGTTGATAATTGATGATTTTTTAGTAAAACTTGGCAGGTCTAGCTATCCATCTCCGCCAACGCTTCCTCAAGCTGATCCAGCTTCTCATCCCGCCCCAGCACAATCAGCACATCGTCTGCTTCCAGCACGGTCGATGAGGCCGAGCCGAGATGCAACCAAGAACGGCCGTTTTCTGTCCGCCGCTCCGCCAATCCGATCACATTTAACTCATATTTCTTACGGAAATCCAAGCCAATGAGCGTTTTGTCTGCCCACGTCGCCGGAATTCGCACCCGCCGCACGCTTACGCCGGGAAAAATCTGTCGTCCCGAAAAAGTTTCCCGCTGTGGGCGATAGATGGTCGCTTCGTGAGCAAAAATCGAAGTGACGACCAGCATGAACAAGGCGGGCATCATGTACGCCGACCCAAATACCTCCACCACAAACAAAATCGCGGCCAACGGCACATTGGCGATGGCAACCAAGCTGGCGGTCATCGCGGGCGCAATCAGCAGGATTGGCTCGTAGTCGAACAAATTCGCATACGCCGTCGCCACCATCGTGCCAAAAAAGAGCGATGGAATAAGCAACCCAGCCGAGCCGCCAGAGGTGACGGTCATCAGCGTTGCCACCAGCTTGGCAACCAGCGCAATCAGGGCAACGGCGATGGTCAACTCGCCAGCAAAGGCCATGTTAATAGCCGATTCGCCCGACCCCAACACCAGTTCCAGCGCGTGATCCGTCAAGTCATACTGAGCGGCGATGGCGTACACAAGCAGGGCAATCAAGCCCGTCATCAATGCACCAAGCATATGACGGCGGTACGGATCGTCGCTCGATTTATGGAACATTTTCTCGAAACTGGCGCGTAATGCTTTGAAATAATGGCTGACAAGGGCGACGGTAACGGCCGTTAATAACAACACCCCGTAATAACTCCAATCGCTAGGCGGGACGTAGAAATGTTCGATTTCAAACGGTTGGGTGTGGCCGAAAACGGCCGTTAGCGCATACGCCACCATCGCCGAAATCAATGAATAGACCAGCTTTTCAATGATGGGGCGATTGCGATACATCACCTCCGTCGCAAAAAAGGCGGCGGCGAAGGGTGCGCCCAACAGCACCGAAACTGCGGCCGCGATGCCGCTCAACTGCGCCGTCTGTAGATTATCGGCGTTGCTTGCTTGCCACCAGCCCCACGCTTTATCGACCATTTCTGGCCGTTGTATCGCCTCAATTTGACGGCGCGGCTTGAATAAACCCGCCGCCATGCTCTCGCCAATCAGCGACACGCTCGCTTCCAGTCCGCCACTGCCACCGCTGCCCAACGTGATCAGCGTGGCGAAAAATTTACGGAATGCCAACGTAAACGTCGGCAATTGCCAGCGCACACCAATCCCTTCCTCGCCTGTCAACGCTTGCTCCAGCGATGGTTCGGAGGAGTAGTAAAGCGAGATGGCGCGTTCCAATCCATCCCCTTCGATGGCATTTAGTTCATGGATTTTGCCATCTTCATCACGGTAATGGACGGTACTTTTTTTGTAGGTGGCAATGGCGGCGACGGCGACCGCGCCAATCAGCAGAGGAACAAGCAGAAAAACGGGGTGAATCTGCTCAATAAGGTGAAGATTAAATTCAAAAACGGCGTGAACGGCCGTTTTCAAGCCAAACACCACCAGCCACACCGCCGCGCCGATGACGACGGACTGAAAGACCAGTCGCCGTTCTTCTTCATCAAAATAGCCCAGCAGCCCGCGTACAACACCCAAATGACGCACGCTGTCGAGCAACGCATCCAACAGTGATCTCATAAATTATTCCATCGTAGGGGCGACCTGCTGGGTCGCCCTTGCTGTACAAATTCAAATGGGCGACCCAGCGGGTCGCCCCTACATTAAATCACATTGTATTCTTTGATTAGTTTACCAGCCGCAAAACGGCCGTTTCCCAAAGAAGAAATATCCAGCGTATGCGAACGGCCATCCAACATAATCTCCGCCAACAGCAGTCCAGCCGCTGGGCCGTGCATAAAGCCATGCCCCGAAAAGCCCGTCACCACAAAATAGCCGTCCACCTGCTCCACCGCGCCAATAATCGGATGTGCGTCGGGGGTGTTTTCGTACAGCCCCGCCCAATTCGCCAACAACCCCGCCTGCGCCAACAGCGGAAAACGGGCGATGGCCGCATCCAAATGCACATCTTCCCAATCGACATCGACGGTCTCATCAAATCCCGCCGCTTGGTCTGGGTTGCCCATGCCCGTCAACACCCCTTCCCCTTCACGGTGAAAGTACAGCCCTGTGGCAAAATCAATCACAAAGGGCAAGTCACGGGCGATGGATGGGACGGGCGTGGTGGTCACGATTTGGCGGCGAACGGCCGTTAATGGCAACGTCACCCCCATCATTTCACTAATCTGTCCCGCCCACGGCCCCGCCGCGTTGACGACCGTCTCGCATTCGATGCGCCCCTGCGTGGTTTGCACCGCCGTCACTTTTCCAGCCGCTTGTTCAATGCCGATAACGGCCGTTTCTGTCAATGCCGTCACCCCCAATCGTCGTGCGGCAGAAATGTAGCCAGCCACAACCCCGTTGGGATCAGCCAAGCCATCGCCCGCGTGGAAGGACGCGCCAAGAATGTCGTCGGTGATGAGTTGGGGAATGCGTTGAGAAACGGCCGTTTTGTCCAGCCATTCCGTCGGCACGCCCATGCTGTTTTGCAAGGCGATGTTGCGATGGAAGATGGGGACATCCGCTTCACGAGTGGCAAAGATGAGGTAGCCCGGCCATTGCAAATCAATCGCCTGCCCTGTTTCGGCTTCAAACCGTTCCAGCATCGGCAAACTGAGTTGCGATAGGGCGACGTTAATCGCCGTGCTGAATTGATAGCGGATGCCGCCCGCACATTTGCCCGTCGCGCCCTGCCCGAAGAACGGGTCGCGCTCCAATAAAACGACATCGCGCACGCCGCGCAATGCCAGATGGTACGCGGTACTCGCGCCCATCACGCCGCCACCAATGATGACGGTACTTGTCTTTGTAGGTATAGTGTTCATGAGGGAGATTGTACAGGGGATGGTGATGAGGGGAAACCGTAAATAAGAGATGACAGGTCTCAATAATATCTCTTGTTTTACACGAGTGTCAT
>CAYSDT010000302.1:0-4379 GCA_964429835.1 uncultured Ardenticatenaceae bacterium
TAGCAAGTACAACATTAGACCCATTAGGGATGCCGCTGGTAACAATCACCGTATCGGGGTCACGATATTTTTTTCGGGGATTGTTACGTTAAGGGCATGATAGTAATTAATTCACTGGCTTACGCAACGGCCGTAACGCATGCAAAGGGTAAGCCTGACTCAAATCAAACTCATATCGCCCCAATAAATTAATGTGTTGCCAGCCCAATGGCGAAACATGCGCCAAATGTTCATCCGAGATTTCTTCGCCATTTGCCCTGAGCGTATTGACAATCTTATCCAGATAAACCGTGTTCCAAGCCGACAGCATCGCAACTAACAGCATCGTACTGCTCGCCCGATTCATCTGAGCATCAAAATCACGGTCGTACCCTTCCCCGTCCCGCCCGATATTAATGGCGCGAGCCGCCCCCCAAATCGCTTCTCCCTTATTCAGGCCGCGTAAAGTGCGTCGCTGCAAAGCACGATCCAGCAAATAATTCAAAACGAAAATTGTGCGCTCTATCTTCCCAACCTCCTTAAATGCCAGAGCCAGTTGATTTTGTTTAGGATACGATGCCAATTTGCGCATCATTAATGAAGCCGACCCCGTACCATGCCGAATCGAAGCCGAAAAATGACGCATCGCATCCCAGTTTGAAACAATTATCTCGGAATCTGCCGTTCCTTTAATGAGCGGTTGTAATGCATCATCCAGAACCAACGGCTTAACCGTGTATAAATACTTTCTGGTTATGGCGCGGATACGAGGGGAAAAACGAAAGCCAAGCATCCGACAGAGAGCAAACACATGGTAGGTGGCACTTGCCGTATCGGTATAATGTTCCTGAATATCAAAATCCGTTTCATGATGACAGAGCGCATCAATGACATACAAAGCCTCACTGGTATCTTGCATCACCTGAGGATAAAATGGCATCCAGATATCAGCCGCATGAGCCACAATCGTAATGCCGCGCCGATACCAGAAATGGCGTGCGTTGTAAACAGCGTTGGGTGCATTAACGACAACTGGTACACGCATACCATCGGAAGAAGAGGCCGTACCGTTGCCCCAATGCTGGGAAAAGGGATGGTGAAGCACGAAGTTATCTAATTTGGCAATGGCTTGACGCAGTGAATCCTCACGAATATGCAATTTGGCCGATTGCATCAACTCCTGCTCTGAAAAGTCGCAAGCCTGAGCCATTTTGGTTGGGCCGATATTCATTCCAGATTCCATCAATGCGGCAACCAAAATAGATTGATGCCGTCCAGTTGGGGTTTTGTCTGTCAATAGATGTGGAAAAGAGTCGAGAACTCCCGTCCACGCATTTACATCCATAATTATTTGTCCCATCTCGACAAGCGGAACATAACTGTATAATTGCCGCCGAGTAGCCTTCACTTCTGGCTGAATTTCTTTTTCCAGTCTTTTTAAGTGTAATGAGCCATCGTCTCCCAATGATAGATGACTATCCTTTTTGGCGATAACTTCGGTTATTTTCTTGAAGAGGTCGGCGATTTTCTCTTGGCTCTCATCCAAATAGGCTTGGGGGTCATCGGAAACAGCTAAACGAGTTACTCCTTCTTCTTTAAGTTGTTTCCACGTCTTCTGCGACAATAAATAATCATCAAATGCTTGATAACGATGGCTGCCAATCACGGCAACATCGCCAGATCGCAGACCATCTTGCAGCCGTTCAAACGCGGCCAGTTCGTAATAATTGGGGTTGATGCCTTTCTCAGTCAGGGCGTGCCGCTTCCATCGTTTTCGCTTTAAGTGTTCCAGCGGAGCGGTCAAAACTTTACCATCAATAACGATTTCTTCGCTGCGAACCCGTTGCCCATGTTCATCTGACAGATGTAGCACATACTTCAGCGATTCGAGACCAGCATGTGTTTCCTGAACCGCCTGAAAAGAAAGCATTCGCATCATCGACAGCATCGCTTTTCGGCGGCGGATAAAAGTGTTTTCCACCAAGTCTCGGAAATCCATATCAGATGGTCGCGTATTTGCCGTGGCAGAAGCGACTGTGTCAGTCAGGATATCCTCTTTTATAATGGCAAAAACAGCTTCAAATGGATCTTTCTCGCTTTTCTTTGCTTCCAAGAAAACGGCTACAGCTTGTGCCAAGGTGTTCAGGTCACGGTTAAGCGAGGTGATATTACGATATAAATGATGACGTTGTTTGTTTCGCCCTTTGCGCATCAGGTCACTCAACCAACGGTCAAACATATCAACCAATTGGTCAATCAATCTCTGGTGTTGTTCATTAAGATGTGCTATCAGGAGCGCAGATCGTTCGTGTGAATCTTTCAAATTGGCTAGTGGCTGCGCCCGGTAACGCGCCCCTCGTTGTGCCAATTGACGGTAGCGAGATGGATGAACATTTATTGGTCGGGCAGGCAACTGTAATTCATGGATAAAGGAGATGCGTTCCAACAAATGGTACATTCCAACTGCTGATGGTTTTGAAGCAGCCATGCGCAACCACGCCAGCGGCGTTTGTTTATCTTTTTCAACATCGATTTCCAGCAAACGAGGCAAAGATTCCTGCTGTGCAACCGACAAATTGTTGGTGATGCGACGATAGACGCGCCGTTGGGCGATGCGTTGTACATACCAGACCACTTTTTCAGTGACGAGAATGGTTGGGGCAATTAGGTTATGCTGTCGCGTCCAAGCCATAGCTCCATCCACTAACGGCAACGCCTCATCATTTTCCATCGCAAAAGGTAACAGATGGCGGATAAGCGGCATGACATCTTTTTTATTGCAAGTGCGATAACCATATTGCGTACAGATATTTTGTAAATGATCATACGGTGTCCCCCTTCGCTCACCGTATTTAGCAAAAGCTGTGACTGGCAGGTGCAGTTGTTCAGCAACATAAACGACAACCTGTTCAGAAATGGAGGTCATCTGCATCAACATCCGACCAGGAAAACGTAAAGAACACAATTGCAATGCTGCCCCCAATCTATTCTCTACTCCACGGTGCTGTTGGATGAAGTGTATATCTTCAGCACTTAATGTGTAGTAACGATCCATTTCCTGACTTGATAAATTATCAGGAATGGTGGTAAACAGCAACCTCTGTTCGGGAGTGAGAACTTCTGGGCTTTTGGCAGACATCAATTATCCTGTTAAATGTTTCAATTTTCTTTTCAACTGCTTTTGGCTGGGCAAGGTGTAACGTACTGTTGTTGCAATTGCAGGCAGGCCATCGTGCGTTTGATGTCCAAGATAAACGGCGATTTCTTCCAAATTCCAGCCAGTCTCCCGCGCTCGATGAGCAAAATCATGTCGTAAATGATGAAAGGTAATATCGTGAATGTATTCGTACACATCTTGTCGGGCATCCTTCTTTGCTTTTGTCCAAAGATATTCAATACCGCGAACTGAGAGATGATCTAGATTTCCTTGCTGTCGCATCCAAGCAGATCGCTGACTGGTAAAAATATAAACACTATCTGGGTCGCGGGCATCGCGGCGCGTGTACTCTTTCATATATAAATACTTGTATAAAGCGCGACGTACTTCATTGTGCAGGTCAATAGTCCGTGTTTTGCCACCCTTGCCATCCAGAATCGTAATTTTCCCACTTCGTTGATTCACATGGCACTGTTCTAATCGCAACTGTGCTACTTCGCTGATACGCAATCCAGCCCAATAACCGAGTGCAAAAATAGCTGATAAGCGTGGAGACTGTTCAGCTTCAATTCGGTTCTTGAGTACATATCGTTGTTCTGTCGTGAGTTCACGTGGGGCGGTGTTTATTACCGTAGGACTGCTTATCTGATTAGCTGGATTATGGGTCATGTACCCTTTCCCAATTGCCCAACGGCAAAAGCGACGCAGAGCCGTGAGAGCCTGGCTGCGGGTACGGGGCGCACGCCCCTTATCTTTTAAGTAATTTAAGTAACTGCTTACGGCCGTCTCGGTTATGATTTCTGGTGAAAATGGATTGCCGCCAGGTTGATGTGACAACCACTGAACAAAGCCACGCAAAGCTGACAGGTACGCTTTGACTGTTTTTGGATCGCGTGAAACTAATGATTGAGCGAAATCTTGAAGAATTTCTGGGTCTGGATCCATGGAAATCACCTCTTTAACTTTTTGTAATTTACGGATAGGAACTATTATCCGACGAGTTTTGTGGCAGAACTTCACCATATTTACTCATGTTACATGGGATATATCGGTGATTATAGCGTATTACTACGGATATTCATGAATATCCGTAGTAAATTATGCGACAAGTTAACACGAGTAGGAACGTTTCAACAACTCCTTATCGTTACAATCCCCGAAAAAAATATCGTGACCCCAAAAAGGGAGCAGACCCAGCCGATGCTGGACAACTGATGGCGGTGGATACCGAATGGGATCTCGC
>CAYSDT010000303.1:0-4372 GCA_964429835.1 uncultured Ardenticatenaceae bacterium
TTAATAAAAAAACATGACCCTTAACGAGCCAAATTTATCAATTCCTATTTTATATTAACATTTCAACACTCATTGAAATAATAACACTTCCCCCTACTTTTGACAAAAATTGGTTATGTATCGGGCGCATTTCAGTTCTGGGGCGCGGCGCGACACCGATTAAAATCGGTGTCTGATACACAAAAGCCCGCTGAAAGCGGGCTGCTTTTAACGCGCTTTCAGCGCGTTTCTTGTGTCAGGCATCGGTTTTTAACCGATGTCGCAGGAATATCTCATCTTACCCCTAAACTGAAATGCACCCTTATGTATCGTGTCAATACCATGAGAAAGCAAAAACGGCCGTTAAACGGCCGTTTTTCATTCCCAATAATAATCTATTTCCTACGCCCCGCTAAACGTCTCCAGCGGATCAATGCGATTCAAATAATGGTCGGGGTTAGAGGTGTGAACATTCACCCAGAAGTATTCACTGTCCCCATCTAGCGACCAGTCGAAGACCCATTCCGCTTCGTAGGGGGACATATTGATGCAGCCGTGACTGTGTTTGTAGCCGAAACGGTCATGCCAATACGCGCCGTGCAAAGCGATTTCAGTCACGCGGTCAATGTACATGGTGTACGGCACATCTTCGATAAAGTAATAATCAACTTTGTCTTCTGCACCAGACATTTTCGTCTCTTCCCACCGATCCCAAACCTGAAACAGTCCCTCATCCGTGTCCCAACCAAATTGACTGAGGCCGCTGGAAATGAGGCCAGCATAAACCATCCGCCGCCCTTCGTAAGCGGCAAAAGTTTGCTCGTACAGGTCAATATCGACCCATAATTCATCGTCATCCAACGATTCAGGCATGTCGGTGACATTGATGAGGCTGAGATACGTTTGACGCATCCAACGGCCGTTTCCAATGTCATACCAAATCCAATCTTGGTCATCTTTGACCGCATCGTACACCTCGACAAAAGTGTAACGGGGGAGTTTGATCGCGTCTTGGGCTGGCTCTGCGCCCGGCTCATCACTGTACCAATAATCGACAACCATCCAGCCAAACGGCCGTTCTGGTTGATTATTAACTTCCACACCCGCAAATTGGGAAATGGGGTAAACCCGTGCATCCTGAGCGCGAATATATTCACCCTGATTCATCAGATACCACATATTGCCATCGTCCCCAGCGAAGGGGCCTGTGACCGTTGACCACAAATAGCCATCGCCAACATTGTAAAGGGGGGCGATGGCAGTCGTCGGCTCTGGGTAGACGTTGATCAAATCATCAAGGCGGGCGTAGCTCACCTCGTTAAACAGGCTGTCTTCTGGCGGTGTGGGAACGACGAAGGTCGGGGCGTTATTGTCGGCTTCGCAAACGTAGCCGATGTCATCGGAAATGAAGTGGCAACCAGCGGCTTGGGCGGCTTGGGTTGCTCCAAAAAAGGCGGCGGTTAGGAAAACGGCCGTTATTACAAAAAAATATCGTTTCATCTACAAACTTCCATATTCAGTCAGGTGCGTTGCACTTGCAAAGTGCGTCGCACCTAATCAGTATCTATCAGCGAATCGGGGATAATATCCGGCCACAACTGTGACACTCCACGATTTCACCTTCATTAACGCGCTTCATCACCTGTTGCGATACATTCAATCGACAACCCGAACATTGGTCGCCGCGCAATCGTGACACAGCCAACCCGCCTTTACGGGCGATGATGCCGTCATATTTCTTTAATAACGGCGGCTCAATCAGCGGTGTTTTTGTCTTGCGCTCTTCGCCTAATTTATGCAGTCGCAAGGCTAAGGTGTGTTTCTCTTTTTCAAGATCGACCTGATCAGCTTTCCAATCAACATCAGTTTCTGATAAATGAGCAGCGGCAACAGCCAATTCTTCTTCAGCATCATCGACGGCCATCATCAATTCCAGCATCTCGTCTTCAAGGACGGTGCGACGGCGGCCTAACGAGTCGATTTTGCTTTGCAAATCGGCCAACTCTTTCGGGTTTTTAACATTGCCAGAGTAAAGTCGTTGTCCAGCCCGTTTTTTGTTGCTGTCGAGAATGTCCATCTCACCGCGCAATGTTTTTTGGGCGGACAGGGCGGATTGATGGGTAGAAACGGCCGTTTTCATCCGTTTTCGTGCCGCCAACAACACATCTGTCTCTTTTTGCGCCTGCAACACTTCACGCAATCGCCCCGTTTTTTCTTGTATCTCGCTGTCCAACTGCTGCAATTGATAAAGCAATTGTATCTGACTCATTTAGATACTCCCTGTAACTCTGTCATTGTTCATTTTACCATCCCGCCAACGAATGATTGTAGCATAGCTCACATTAAAGCGGGAACAGATTTCTAAGACCTGACAGGTTTCCCACAATATCCATACAAATCAACAGGCGTTAATCAAACCTGTCAGGTCTTGCAAGGAATGATGAGGGAGAAACGGCCGTTTCTGGAAATTCACGCAGTATCTTCTTGTCATACGTCACCAATGGCACTTTCAACTGATGCGCTAACGCCACAAATTCACAATCGTAAGCCGTACAATTGCTGGCAGCTACCAAACTAATCACCGCCGCTGATGAGACCTCAAACTCTAACCCATCCATCAATGACTCCGCTTGCTGCATAAGAAGTTGCGCTTTTGCCATCGGTAACTGCTGGCGACGCATATACAACGCCAACACATTGCGAAACTCACTTCGCCACAAGACGGGGGCAACCCAAAGTGTTTGCTTACGGTAAACTTTTTGCGCCATAACCGACTGTTCATTGCTGGGCAAAAAGAAATAACTAAGGATATTCGTGTCAACAACGATCATGGGCGACCTTCATTTATAGCACGGTCAATATCTTCTTCCGTCACCACAAAATTCATGCTATCACGCAACGCCTTCGCATCAGCTAAAATTTTCTCCACATCAGCATCTGTACGATAAGCAACGGTTGCTCGCTCCATCAACATAATAACTTCGCTATTCACACTGCGATAATTTGCTTTTGCCTGTTGCTTAAATCGCTCATACACATCATCTGGGATATTTTTCACGGTAATCGTACTCATTTCACACCTCCATCGGTTTCGTTATGGTTGCATTATGAAACCAAAACGCATTTTTGTCAATAACCCAATCCGCTAAACCCCTTCCACAACTGATACAAACCAAACAATCCCAACGCCACCGCCGCCGCACCGCCCAACCAGCGATTGGCGCGTGGCGACAGATGGCCTGTCAATGAAAACAAGCCCACAAAAGCGGCAAACCCACCGACCAATGTCACATAAAAACCAATCAAAAACGCCAATCCGTGCCAGATGGATTCGCGGAAGCCCGTCAGCAAAATGGGGCCGGCGATGGTCGCCCAGAAGATGTATGGATTGGGGTTGAGGGCGTTGAGCAGGGCGGCTTTGAACAGCCCTTTTTGGGCAGAATCAGGTGGAGGTGGGGCAGAAACGGCCGTTTGCATCCCCTTCCACGCCCCCCATGCCAAATACAGCAGGAAAAAACCACCCACAATTTGCAACAACGACAGGAACAGGGGCGGCGTGTACGTCAGCAACAACAGCATCAATAACACGATGGGGCCGTCGCTGATGAGCGGCGCAAAGGCGAGCGGCAATGTGCGCCGTCCTCCATTCTTCAACGTCTGCGCCAGCAAATATGCCTGCATTGAGCCAGGCTGTGCCGCCGCTGGGAAACCTAGAGCCAAACCCTGTAAAAGGTAAACGAGCATTAACCCATCCCCAGAAAAACAGGATGAGCGGCGAAGGCGGTGAGGGAGTCTAATTTATAGTCGGCACAGGGAAAAACGGCCGTTTTTGTCCCCTCATTTGGAATGGCAACCACCGCCATCCCCGCCGCCGCTGCTGCTTCACAGCCAGGCGCGGAATCTTCTAACGCCAAGCAATCGGCGGGTTGCACACCCAGCCGCTCCGCCGCCAGCAGGTAAATGTCGGGGGCGGGCTTGCCCTGCGTCACCTCATCCCCAGCGGCGATGGCTTCGCACGCATCCAATAAGTCAAGTTGTGTCAGCACATCAATGGCGTGCTGGCGCGGGCTGGATGTTGCCACTCCCCAACGGATATTACGGCGAGCGATTTCATCATGTAATGCCACCAAACCGGGCATAACAGGTACACCATCGCCCACGAGCGCGGCCATCGTCGCCTTTTTACGGCGTATAAGCTCCTCATCGGCGATGGTCAGGCCAAATTCTTCGCGCACAAATCGCGCACTAGCATCAATCCGCCCACCGATCATGCGGCTGTGAATTTCAGAAGTCATCGTTGCGCCGAGCGGTTGTAAAACCTGCGTCCACGCCTGTTGTGATAGCGGCTCGCTGTCAACCATCAAGCCGTCCATGTCGAATATAATTGTTGTTT
>CAYSDT010000304.1:0-4372 GCA_964429835.1 uncultured Ardenticatenaceae bacterium
GGGCTTGGCAACCCTGAAAGTTTCATGTCTTGTTCGCATGGGGCGGGGCGCAGGATGGGGCGCAAACACGCACAACGCACGCTTGATTTTGATAAAGAGAAGCGGCAGATGGAAGGCATTTTCCACGCCTTGCGTTCCGTTCGTGACCTTGATGAGGCTCCAGGCGCGTACAAGGATATTGATGTCGTGATGGAAAATCAGAAGGATTTAGTGAAGCCGATTGTGAAATTACGGCCGTTGGGCGTGATTAAGGGGTAGGGCGATTGCATACTCCAAATTCTGCTTGTCGCCATCGGTTAAAAACCGATGGCTGTTATAAAAAGTGCGCTAAAGCGCACTACTGCGACAACCGTTTTTAACATGCTTTAGCATGTTTCTTATAACAGCCGATGAATTCATTCATTGGCGATCCGAGTATGCAATCGCCCTAACGTTGCGTTTGACAGTTTGTGGGTATTTACGATATTCTTCGAGCTATCCAGATATGGGAGGGAATAAAAAACATAACCGACCCGCCTTAAAAAGGCGAACAAAACTGGAGATCAAATGCCAACAGCATCTGAGAACAAGTCACCAAAAAAGATCCCCTTACTATATGTACTTGTAACAGCACTTGTCACTCTGACCGTTATAGCAACGGGATTGGTAGCTTACCTTTCCTTTTATAATGGGCAGTGTGCCGTCAACGATGTCGCCGATCAATTACGCGGCGAGATAACCATACGCATAGAAGATCAAGTACATACATTTTTAGATACACCAAATCAAATCAATCAGACCAACGCCAATATCTTGGAACATGGTCTGATTGCTGCCGACGACCCTCTTGCTTTAGAACACCATTTTTGGGAACAAATTCAGATTTTTGATACCGTATCCAGCATCTATTTTGGCAACATTGATGGCGGGTTAGTAAATGCTGGCAGAGAGGCTGAAGATGACTCTTTGTATGTCATCCTCACAGACGGATTTGTGAGCGGCCCATTCAACAAATACGCCACAGATGATGAAGGGGAGCATACTGACTTGGTTGTAACTGTCTCCGATTTCGACGCACGCACACGACTTTGGTACAGCGATGCTGTTGATACGGGAACGGCCGTTTGGAGTGATGTTTACATTGTGTTTACAGGACATGATATGGCTATTTCCACTGGCCTTCCCGTGTATGATGGTGATCAACAGTTGATGGGTGTCGTTTCCATTGACCTCTTTTTATCCCAATTGAGTAACTTTTTGCAAAGCCTTGATATTGGCGAAACAGGCGAAGCGTTTATCATAGAACGCTCTGGATTGATGGTTGCCTCCTCATCCCAAGAAAAACCATTCACCGAACCAGATGAAAATGGCGAACAACGACGGATTCACGCCTATGAAAGCGATATTCCACTTATTCGTACTGCATCTGAGGCATTGACCGAAGAATTTCCTGATTATGGGGACATTACCGAAACACAGCAGTTAGAATTTGAGATTGATGGGGTACGCCACTTTGTACAAGTTTCACCCATTGATAATGATGCTGGTCTTGATTGGCTTGTCGCTGTCGTTATTCCCGAATCTGATTTTATGGCGCAGATTAACGCCAATAATCGTGTCACATTTGCCCTTATCGCCATTACCTTAATTGCAGCCATTACGCTTGGCATCTTTGTCACTCGTAAAATAACCCAACCCGTTTTGCGGGTCAGCACCTTTGCTCAAGCGTTGTCTAAAGGGGAGTGGGAGCAACCCATCAGTCACGATAGCCGTATTCGTGAAATAAGCACGTTGACTAGATCACTTAACTATATGGCAGAGCAATTGCAACGAACGGTTGCAGAATTAACAGTAGAAGTTGCCGAACGTAAACAGGCAGAGGCCGATTTGCTGTTAAGCAGAGAGCATTATCAAATGCTCTTTAACGAATCCCCAGCCCCTCTTTGGGAAGAAGATTTCAGCGAAGTGTATGTCTATTTGGAAAATTGCAAGAGGGACGGGGTTCACGATTTCAGGGCGTATTTTGAAGAAAATCCTGACGAGCTAACGGTTTGTGCCCAAAAAGTAGAGATAAGGGAGGTTAATCAGGCAACACTTGAATTACATCAGGCTGAAAATAAAGAGCAATTAGTTAATAATCTGGAAAAAACATTCACGGCAAAATCCTTTGAAGTCTTCAAAGAAGAGTTGATTGCGATTGCCGCAGGTCAACTGAAATTTGAGTCAGAGGTAGAGGTGCAAACATTAGCTGGGGAACTGCGTTACATTTCTCTGCGATTAAGCATTAGTGATCGCTCGGATTCGAAGCGGGCATTGTTGGCAACAACTGATATTACTGCTAGCAAACAGGCGGAAAAAGAACAGCTAAAATTGAAGAAACTGGAATCGTTGGGTGTATTGGCGGGAGGAATTGCCCATGATTTCAATAATTTGCTCACTGGATTATATGGCAATCTTGAATTGGCGAAGATATTCCTCGCTACCGATCATAAATCGTATAAATACCTTAAATCTGCTGGGGATTCGATGGAGAGAGCGACCCGTCTGACCCAGCAGTTACTTACTTTTGCCAGAGGGGGCAGTCCTGTTAAGAAGACGCTTTCTATTGGCGAAGTGATTGCTGAAACGGCGCAATTTTCATTGCGGGGCAGCAATAGTAGATTGCAAACAAGAATCAGTTCTCGGTTGTGGCTGATAGAAGCGGATAAAGGGCAGATAAGTCAAGTTATTAGCAATCTGGTGATCAATGCCCAGCAGGCAACGCCGACTGGCGGCGTTATAACCATCGTGGCTGAAAACACAGTAATGACTGAGGGCAGATTTGTTAAAGTGGCTGTAAAGGATGAGGGGATTGGTATCGCTCCGCAATATCTGGACAAGATATTTGACCCTTATTTTTCGACCAAACAACAAGGGAGCGGGTTGGGATTGGCTTCCACGCACTCGATTATCAGCAAGCATAACGGCCGTATAACTGTTGATTCGCGTCTGAATCATGGCACGACATTTACCATCTATCTGCCTGCCGCAGAGGAGACGGAGGAGGCTGTGATGGCACTTGCTGAGCCGATGGGTGTGTCAACGGCCGTTTCTGTCACATCTGCCCATATTTTGGTGATGGATGATGAGGAATTAGTGCGGAATGTTATTGGGGCGATGTTGGAAAAGATGGGGCATGAGGTGACGTACACGGTTGACGGGCAAGGGGCGGTTGCAAAATATCGGCTGGCTTATGAAAATGGGGTGATGTACGATTTGGTCATTACCGATTTGACCATTCCCGGCGGCATGGGCGGGCAGGAAGCGGCGCAAGAGATTTTGAAGATCAATCCGCAAGCAAAAATTATTGTATCCAGCGGCTACGCGACTGGCTCTGTGATGGCAGATTATGCGGCGTATGGATTTAGTGGAATTGTTGTAAAACCATACCGTTTTGCAGAGCTAGAAGAGGCGATTAGACAGGTGATAATATAGTGCAAGGTTGGGCATGGCAACGCCAAGCCCGTACCGTAGGGGCATGGTGTCGCCATGCCCTTATGCAGGCAGGTGATAGTTTGAAATCAACGGTAGATGAGATACGAGAGCGATTTGATAATGATGTGGAGCGGTTTTCTAATGTGCAAACGGGACAAACGGCAACGGTAGATGCTTCGTTGAGCTTAGAACTCATCGCCCAAGCGGCGGCTGCGGTAACGCCACAGGCGATGGATTTATTGGATATTGGTTGTGGGGCGGGCAATTACAGTTTGAAGCTATTAGAGGCACTCCCCGCCTTGAATGTAACATTGGTCGATTTAAGCCAGCCGATGCTGGATCGGGCGGTGGAAAGGATAACGGCCGTTTCCCCCAACAGTATCACCCCCATCCAAAGCGACATTCGCACGCTCGCGCTGGGCGAACAGAAATTCGACATCATTGTCGCTGCCGCTGTGCTGCACCATTTACGCGGCGAAGAGGAGTGGCTATCGCTGTTCCAGAATTTACATGCCAGCCTGCGCTCTGGAGGCTCGTTGTGGATTTTTGATTTGATTACACATGAAAGTGCGGCCGTTCAATCCCTGATGTGGAAACGATACGGTCAATATCTCACCGATTTCAAAGACGAGGCATACCGCGATCAGGTTTTTGCCTACATCGAAAAAGAGGACAGTCCGCGCCCGTTGACCTTTCAACTGGATATGTTACGCCAAGCAGGGTTTACGGCAGTGGATGTTTTACACAAAAACGCCGCTTTCGCGGCGTTTGGGGCGGTAAAATAGTCAGAAGCCGCCCCAGCGGGGCGGCTCTACGGCGTTAATTGGTCACGGATTCACTGTCTTCATCCGCCCATTCGTTTAGCCGCTCATGGTGACGGCCTTCTAGTTTGGTTAAATCGCGCTTTTCTTTCATGAGA
>CAYSDT010000305.1:0-4357 GCA_964429835.1 uncultured Ardenticatenaceae bacterium
CGCCGCCATCGCCGACGAACTGGGGCGCGGCACTTTTGATCCTGCGGCTCTGCAACTGAATAGCGTGGATGGCGGATTGGCGGCTTTGCCGAGCGATGGCTACTATCAAATTCTCCTTTATCGTACCGATTGGTTTGATGAGAACAATCTCGCCATCCCCGATAATTACGACGCGATGTACGCCGCCGCCGAAAAAACATTCGATCCCGACAACCTCCGCGCTGGCTTCGTGATGGCGACAGAATCGAACCTCATCACCACCCACGAAGGGTTTGAACATATCGCCGCCGCCAACGGTTGCGACCTCATCAGCCCTGAAGGCGAAGTGACCTTCCTCTCCCCCGCCTGTCAAGAGGCGATTGAATTTTATTACAGCATCATCCATCAATTCAGCCCCATCGGCGTACAAACGGACACCAGCGCACGCAATGCGTACTTAAACGGCCGTGTTGGTCTCCTGCTTGCCAGCCCGCAAATTTTGCCTCAATTGGCGATGGGTGATGGCGAATTGGCAGCCAACAGCGGCATCATCACCAGCATCAGCGGCGATGGGGACAGCGCGATTCCAGTCACCTTTGGCAATCTGACCAATCTCGGCATCACAACCGCCGCTGACCCAGAAGTTGCCGCTGCTTTTGCCGATCATTGGTTCAACGATTTCTATCCCACCTGGTTGGCGATTGAGTCTGAGAGAAAAGTACCAATGCGACAGGGAACGGCCGTTTCCCCCACCACATTTATCGACGACTGGGGTATACTTCCCCTAGCCGATGGTACACCCAGCCTGACAGAGCTTTACGGCACGGAAACTGTCGCCCTTTTACGCGATGGCATTGCAGAAAGCGGCCGTTGGGCGTTTGCACAAGGGCAGGGCGGCGTGATGACCCCCTTGTACGAAGAACTAATCTTCCCCATCGTTTTGCAAGAGATGTTGAGCGGCTACTTTGGCACAGCGAAAACAAATTACGAACTATACACCCGCATCATCGAAGAGATTCCCAACTACCCATACCCCATCACCCCCGAATTTGATGACGACGAGTAGGGGCGGTTCGCGAACCGCCCCTACGTCCAACACAATGAACTACGAACAAGAAGATTTTGGCATTTTGACTGACGACAATCTCTATCTGGATGCGATGTTGATCAAGCAGATCGGCGTATCCGATGCGGAAATCAAGGTACTGCGCGTCTGGGTTCCCAAATATCCGCTCACCAAAACGAGTGTCATCACCTGCGCCCGCCAAGAGGTGCAATCGTACCCGCCCAACAGCGGCATCGCCCATCTTATTTTCGATCTGCGCGGCACGGGCGACAGCGACACGCCATTGGGAACCCACGATTACATCACCGACTTGCGTTCTATCAAAGCGTGGGCGATGGAGCGGTTTGGCAAGATTAATTTTGGATTGCTCGGCTTTCCATCGTCAGAAAACGGCCGTGTGCATATGTGGCCGCTTCGACCAGGTTCGATGCTCGAAAGTTACCATTACGCCGCCAAAGGGGAAGAACTCGTGCCGCCAACCATCCTTTACCTTTCCAGCTACGGCAATTTTAGCCACACTGACGAAAAACGGTGCATGGCGTTGGCCGAAGATGGATACGATGTGTACGGGATGGATCCGTATCGTTATTTGTTGCAAGCCAGCGTAAAGCGGCCGTTGACCCCCACTATATTATGGGAAGATTTACGCCTGCTCATCCAAATGCTGCCCGCGCCGCCAACCATCATCGCCGAGCCGATGGCGGCTGGGCTGGGGCTGTTATGGACGGCTGGCGTGCCTGAAGTAGAGGGCGTAATCGCCATCGGGCGGGCGCAATCGGGGCTGATGCCCAAGCATATTTTTGATCATAGTGAAACCAAAATGGCCGTTTACGACCTACGCACCCTTATTGGTAAAATTGCCCCGCGCCCGACTGTTCTCATCCACCATGAAGGCAACCCGATGGGTGGCAGCGAAAAACGGATGAAGGTCTTGCTCAAATATAGTAAAGAACCCCATCGCCTTGAATCAACCGAAAAAATCAGCAGTGGATTATTGCTGAATTTATTAGCATGGATGGAAACCAAACAAGATAAAAAAACATAACTTTAACTGTCGTTCCTGCGTAGGCAGGAATCCATATATTTCAGGAATATGGATTTCCGCTTACGCGGGAATGACAAGTTTCTGGAAGGAAAAATGATGATTGTAATTATGGCCGCACAGGCCACCTCACAAAACAAAGCAGATGTAATCTCATGGGCAGAAGATGCTGGATTCAGCACCCATTTCTCCGAAGGAGAAGAAACGACAATTATTGGTGTAATCGGAAGCGGCCGTCCTATCCTTAGAGATCAAGTCGGCCGTATGCCCGGTGTAGATCGTGTTGTACCCATCCTCAAGCCGTTCAAAATTGCCAGCCGTGAATTCAAGCAAAAAGACACCACCTTCAAGATTGGCGATCACACCATCGGCGGCAAAGGGTTGATTTTGATGGCTGGTCCTTGCTCCGTCGAAAGCCGCAGCCAAATTATTGAAACAGCGTATGCTGTTAAAGAAGCAGGCGCACATATTTTGCGCGGCGGTGCGTACAAACCCCGTAGTTCACCCTACTCTTTTCAAGGGATGGGCGAAGAAGGGTTGAAATATCTGGCCGAAGCACGCGAACTGACGGGTATGCCCATCATTACCGAAGTGATGGAGCCTGCGCTAGTGCCGATGGTCTGCGAGTACGCCGATATTTTGCAAATTGGGGCGCGAAACATGCAGAATTACGCCCTTTTGCACGCGGTGGGCAAATCACAACATCCAGTTTTGTTGAAACGGGGGATGAGTAGCTTAATTGAAGAGTGGTTGATGTCGGCTGAATATATTCTCAGTCACGGCAACACCCGCGTCATGTTGAGCGAGCGCGGCATTCGCACATTTGAAACGTACACGCGCAACACGTTTGACATTAATGCCATCGCCGTCGCCAAGCACCTGTCCCATCTGCCCGTCATCGCTGACCCCAGCCATGCGACGGGAAAGTGGGAATATGTGGCTCCAGCGGCAAAAGCGGCCATCGCGGCGGGCGCGGATGGGTTGATTATCGAAGTGCATCCCAATCCAGCCGAAGCACTGTCTGACGGGATGCAATCGCTCAAACCAGAGCGTTTTGCCCAACTTGTCACTGACATGCGCCGCGTTGCGCTGGCCGTTGACCGCGATATTGAATAGCCGTCGTTGCTGTAGGGGCGGTTCGCGAACCGCCCCTACTTTATAGCTCGTCATACTTGCGGCGTACTTCCTGTACGTCTTTCCACATGAGTGATTTGGGGCTGCCGACGTTGCGGCTGGGCTGCCGTAATAGATAGGCGGGGTGGAAGATGGGCATTAACAAACGGCCGTTCCACTCTATCCATTCCCCACGCAAGCGCGTGATCCCCGTTTTGCCTAAAATTGCCTGCGTCGCCACATTACCAGACAGCAAAATAATCAGCGGGTCAACCAGTCGAATAATTTCCAGTAAATACGGCTTGTAGTACGCGATTTCGTCGTTGTTTGGCTTGCGAAATGTCTTGCCGCCCACGCCAGGTGGCATCCGAAAGACGGAATTGCTGATGAATACATCTTTATCCATGTCAAACTGCACTGCCGCCAAAATTTTCTCCAATAATTGACCAGAAGGGCCGACAAACGGCCGTCCGATTTCATTTTCACGCGGGCCGGGGGCTTCGCCGACGATCATCAGCCGTGCGGCGGGGTTGCCGCGACAGATGACCATGCGCGTACCAGCGTCGTGCAATGGGTCGTCCGTCATCGCCATCATGGCGGCGATGAGGTCGTCTAATGAGTCGTACTGTGGGGTGGGGGGATCGAATAGGGTTTGCATAATAACGGCCGTTTTCTCCTGAAAATAAATTGCTGATTTTAGTGTAGTTTATCATAAATGATCATGAATCTGAGCGATATGCTATAATCTGTGCATGAATAAATCAGATGTCAGGGCTTATGTGAAACGTTGGGAAGCCGTCGCGGAAATTGAGCAGAGAGAGTTACAAGAAACTTCTGTTGCAGAAAAATGGTGGCAGCTTGATGCTATTAAACAACGTGCCGCCCGACTGGGCATCACGCAAGAGAACGGTGCGGAAGAGATGGAAATCTTTTTACTTTGGGCAAAATTGAAGGTGGATTATGCCTGAAACTAAACAACAACATCCTTTCCATGATCCACTTGAAGCATTGGAAGCACTTTTATCCCATTTTAACAATCAGGGAGTCATTATTGGCGGTATTGCCGTCACTCTTTTAGGCCAACCTCGATTTACAGAAGATGTCGATGCTATGGTATTGCTCTCTGTAGACGAAATCCCTCATTTCCTAACAGTCGC
>CAYSDT010000306.1:0-4331 GCA_964429835.1 uncultured Ardenticatenaceae bacterium
CTGAAACGGCCGTTTCCTTCCTAAAATCAATTGCTTACCCCGAACAGTACCACGACCCCATCGCCCACGCGGTGGCCGCGCACAGTTTTTCGGCACGAATTCCGTGCGAGACGGTGGAGGCCAAGCTGGTGCAGGACGCGGATCGGCTTGATTCGTTGGGAGCAATTGGGATTGCCCGTTGCTTGCAGATTGGGGTGGGGATGAAACGGCCGTTATACGCTCCATCCGACCCTTTCTGTAAACAACGTGAGCCAAATGATGACACCGCCACCATCGACCACTTTTATACCAAATTACTGACGCTGGCTGGCACAATGCAGACGAGTGCAGGGCGAATTGAAGCTGACTGCAGAACGGCCGTTATGCAGGATTGGCTGGCACAACTTGAGCAAGAAATAGGATGACAGAGACAGGTGATTACAAATCTCCCCTGCTCCCCCGCTCCTCATCTCCCCTGCTCAATTTCTCCAACACCCCGCGCACGTCAGCGGGATACCAGTCGGTGGGTTTTAGGATTTTACCATCGGCGCGGCGTGGGCCGCCCACTTTTCGCATATTTGCTGCGTGGACTTCGGCAAAAACCGCATCGGGGTCAACGCCGCATGACTGAATTGCGCCGTAGGTGACGTACAGCAGGTCGGTCAATTCGTGGATGAGATGGGTGATGTCGATTCCATCCCCTTGTTTGCTGGCGGTGATGAGTTCTTGAAAAACGGCCGTTACTTCCGCATACTCCTCATCAATCAATGTCTTCCGCACCTCTAAAATTGGCAGTGGGGGGGTGATGGGTGACGTGGGCAGCGCAGGCTCCATCGTCGCATGAAATTCTCGAATACGTCCTGCGTTTGTCATTGTCATTCTCTCCTACTCCCTCGTTCCACGCTCCGCGTGGAATGAAGATCGGGACGCTTTGCGTCCCCTGAACGCAGAGCGTTCATCCCTGCATTCCCACGCAGAGCGTGGGAATGAGATGGTTAAGCCTTCCCCATTTTTGATGCTTTGTTCAACGTAGTGCCGATGAAAACCATCGCCGCCACCATTGCTGCGGCAGCCATTATGCCGAACACCGTTACCACGCTTTCCGCACGGCCGTATGGGTCGTTGGCGGCAATAATCAGAGCGATTAAACCCAAAACAAAGCTGGGCGACAGTGCCGCAATCATTGCGATGATGACCTTTTTCCAGGCGACGGGGCGTTGTCCAGCGATGACCCCATTCTGCCCATTAACCATCACCTGATACGGTTTGTTTTCGTAATGATAGGTTGCCAAATAGAGCGGCAGCAGGATGTATCGCCAGCTTTCCTTGCTGAACCCCATGCTCATGCTGAAATTTCGCATACGGGATGAAGTTGCACCAGCGCGGCATTTTTGGCGCGTTTGTTCACGCATTTGTCCGCGCCCCGTCGCCCACGCTTCGTCCAGCCCCGTGTCGTAAGCCTGCGCCTGAATGCCTGCCAAAAAGGCGGGATCATACGGGGTGAGGGCGTTCAGATTGTACCCCTGCATCTGCTCCAGCAGTATGGTGCTGACCTGATTGCTGCCGTTGACGAGCAAGTCGTCGATGTTCAGATGGGCGTTTCCCGACTCCCACCTCCACTCGGTGACGGTTTTTGTGGTTCGGTTTTTGCCGTGTCCAGTGGTGACGGTTTTCGTGTGCGCCACTTCCGCCCGCCAATCAGCGTGCGTGTCGGCATCGAACGTCCAAAACGGGATGTAAATGGGGACGTAGTTGGAGTGATGGGCAAATTTTCGCAGTTCGCTGGGGGCGAGCCATGTGCTTGAAAGCCAAACGGCCGTTTTTTCCCGACACCCATCTTCCGTAACCGAAAAGGGGACGAGGAAGCGCGGGCGCAATACATCTTGCGGTGCTTTGGTCTGCACGACTTGATTGGAGCCGCAAAAGGGGCAGGTATGGGTGAGCATGTCGGACGAAATCGTCGTGCGGGCGGCGCAACGATTGCAGGAAAGTTCCGTCCGCTCCGTCCCCCAGCCGTGTGCCACGCGCTCCATCGTTTCGACGGTGAACTCGAATTCATCGGCCGCTTTGCCGACCGCTTCTTGCGCGGGCGGGGCGTAATAGCCGCAAAATGTGCAGGTCAATCCGCCGTTGTCCGCGCTGTACGCTGTCGAGGCGGCGCATTGCGGGCAATGAAATTCGACTGTCTCTTCGTGCGCTTCGTCGTGCGGGCGGGGCATGAAAACGGCAATGCCGTCCATCGCCGACGCGGTGGGGATGTAATCTAATGGGGGAAATTGTGTCATTTTATACACTCCAAAAAATTGTCAATGGTCAACGCTCAATTGATCATTTCTTACCGACGAGAACGACCAACGAACGGCCGTTTACCAAAACTCGTTTCTGCTGCAATAACGGCCGTTCTTCACCAACAGGCGCAATTATTCCTGTACGCGCTGCCCCCGTATTCACAAACTGATGCCAATTGCACCCGTCGTCTAAATCTTTGCCTTCGACAAGCTCAGGCGACGATTTAGACGACGGCAGGGATGGCAGTTCAAACCAATGCCGTTTCCAGTGCATGTTAATCGCCGCATAAATACAATCATCCTGTGTGGGATGGGAAAGCATAAAGGCGATGGTGTGGCTGTGTTCCGCCCAATCAGGCGACCACGCCTTCACCCCGTGCCATGAAATTTCAGCCTGTTCACGGGGGACGGGATCGCTTTCATGGCGACGCTGGTGTAAAAATTGGGACTGCCGTAATAGCGGATGGGCGTGTCGGAACGCAATCATCTGCTGGCAAAAATAAAGCAGGTTGGGATTGCGTTTTACATCGTCCCAATTGAACCAGTTAAGTTCATTATCATGGCCGTAGGTGTTGTTATTGCCCCGTTTTGTATGTTCAATTTCGTCGCCCATCAGCAGCATGGGAATGCCCTGGCTAAGCATCAGCAGGGCGATGCTGTTGTACATCAACCGTCGGCGCAAGGTGAGAATTTCAGCGTCATCGGTTTCGCCTTCCACGCCGCAATTCCATGACAAGTTATTATTATCGCCGTCCTGATTATTTTCGCCATTTGCCCAATTATGCTTCTTGTCGTAGGCGAAAAGGTCGTGCAAACTAAACCCATCGTGGCTGGTGATGAAGTTGATGGAGGCTAACGGGCTGCGATTGGCATAAATATCTGGCGAACCGAGTAAGCGGCGGCTGATGGCGGGGATTTGTCCCGCTTCACTGCGTAAAAAGCGGCGCATGTCGTCACGATAACGGCCGTTCCATTCTGAAAAACGGCCGTTGTGCGGAAAAGTCCCCACCTGATACAACCCCGCCGCGTCCCACGCCTCCGCAATCAATTTGCAGTTCGCCAAAATCGGGTCACGGGCGATGGATTCTATCAATGACGGGTTGTCCAGCGGCCATCCACGCTGGTCGCGGGTCAATGCAGAAGCTAAATCAAAGCGAAAGCCATCGACATGATACTCCATCACCCAGTAGCGCAACGAGTCCAAAATAAAATCGCGCACGACGGGATGGTTGGCGTTAATACTGTTGCCGCAACCGCTGAAATTGTAATTTTCACCTTCGGGGGTGAGCAGATAGTAGGTTGCATTATCCAGTCCGCGAAACGAGAGCGTGGGGCCGTCGTCATCCTCTTCGGCGGTGTGGTTGTACACCACATCCAAAATAATTTCGATCCCTTCGGCGTGCAACGCCTTGATTAGCGATTTGAACTCGTTCGCCTGCCCGCCCATCGCCCCTGCCGCCGCGTAACCTGCTTTTGGCGCGAAAAACCCGAGTTGGCTGTAGCCCCAATAGTTCATTAACGGCTGTCCCGTTTCTGGGTTCACAAATTTATTGGCCGTTTCATCGAATTCCTGAATCGGCAGCAGTTCAACGCAGTTGATTCCTAACGCTTTCAAATGGGGGATTTTTTCACGCATCCCGTCAAACGTGCCGCGATGGGTCACATTTGCGGACAGGTGACTGGTGAAGCCGCGCAGGTGCATTTCGTAAATGATGAGGTCGTTTTCGGGAATGAGTGGCGGCTGGTCGTCTTCCCAATCGAACGTATCGGTCAAAATTTGGGCGCGATGGGGGTACATGTGCGCGGGCGATGGTTGCCCCCACACCCCTTGTCCGCCGATCTGTTTGGCGTAAGGGTCGAGCAAAATATGGCTGCTGTCAAAGCGGTTGCCAGCAGCCTCATCGTATTCGCCATCCATCCGAAAGCCATATTCGATCTGCTGTGGCTCAAGGCCGCTGACGTGCATCGCAAACACATCCCCCACGCGCCATTTCAGTGGAAAGGCAATGTCGGCGAGTGGCTCGGCCGCTCCTTTTTCAAAGATGACGAGGAAGCAAGCGGTTG
>CAYSDT010000307.1:0-4330 GCA_964429835.1 uncultured Ardenticatenaceae bacterium
ACAGGTGGAATAATCGTCTGCACGGCATGAGCCGCAAGTCTGTCACTGTCGATGTAGATATTCTGATTCAGCAGGGGTATTTAGCTCTGGATTCTCACGAGAAGGTGATGTTGGGGGAAATATCAAAAGAGAGTGGGGTGGCGGGCAATTCCAAACCAAGTACATAAGCTATTTCACTTTTAATTATGGCAAATTCGCCATAATTAAAAGTCAAGCAGGTCTAAACAGCTACAAAATTAGCGTAAAAACTTGGGTAGAAAAAACAAACGCCATCGGCCTCATCACAAAGGCGGAGTGCTATGGGGTATCTATGCACATAGATATATTGCCAAGATCAACTATCGCATCCCATCAACTCTAAGCACTCAACAGATTAGCCACATCTATGCCTCAGTAGCTGATATTTTGAATATGCTCTATTCGGAAAAACAGCCAAGAGGTGGCGAAGCACGAACCCTGATAAAGAGGGAAATATAAGGAATTATGCAATGTTTCTCAATTAGTATGCTTGGCAAATTCAGAAAACTTGAATGCAGTTATGATTAATGACTGTTCACCACAAACTGAACGGCTAAATCGTCTGAATCAGATTGCTGTATCACAAATGCGTATACTACTAGACGATAAGGCAGTACAAAGGCTTGAATAATGGACATCGGTTAGATTTCCTCCTAGCAGGCTGTCGGAGAAAGAATTTCTGTACACTGATTACACTGATTACACTGATAAAAAAGCAAAAAAACAGTGTTTATCTGCGAAATCAGTGTACAAAATCAATAAAATCAGACTTCTCCGACAAGCTGCTAGACGGGCAGGGCGATTCCAAAGTCGAATAACGTAGGGGCGGGACGGGCGGGTATTACCTTCGGCCATGAAGAAAGACATTCTCTCCCGTCCGTCTCGCCCTAGAATCAAATCATCGTGTACATAAATATGCGGTAGATACTATGCAGGGTGAGATGGCGCGGAATGAGACCTCTCTGTTTTGCAGAACTCCTATCCGCGCCATCCCACCCCTACGAAAAATCGCTTAAATTTAGAGTTGTTGATGACTTTGGAATCACCCTGCCTAGACGGGGCATGGCAACACCATGCCCGTACAAATACCCTTCTATATGGGTCTGGTGTTGCCAAATCCAACATTATTGCAGTAGTAAATTGAGGCCGATCAACAGGGCGAACATGATGATGGCAAGAATCAACACTTGGCGCATATCCTTAAATACATAGGCGTACTCTTGCTCAAAATCTTCAGCGGTTATCTCATTGGCGGATTTTTCTGCGGCGCGGGCGGCTGATTTGGTTTGCCCTTTTACTCGGCGGACTTTTTTACTCATAATTTATTCTCCATTTGTTGCCAGATCGGCAAAAACGACGATGCGTTTGTTATTGATTTGATAGGGGTAACAAGAAATCAGGGTTGTACTTGCGTGTTCGGTGGAAGCCATCACCCCCACTTCGGTCGGATCGACCACTTTTATCTTGTTGACGACGTAAGTATACTGTTGTCTTTCAGTAGAGACGATAATTTCATCTCCAGGTGATAATTTGTCCAAATAGCGGAAAATTTCGCCAAAAATATCGTTGTGCGCGGATAGCACGATGTTGCCTTCTTGTCCTGGAAGTGACGAGCCAACGTGTTGCCCCACCCCTTTTTTAAGCTGATCCCAATCGTCCCCCTGCACGATGACATTATCTACACCGATGGCGGGGATTTGGATGCGGCGCGGCTGTTCGGGGCCGGGTGTGGGGATGGGCGGCGGGGCGTATTGGTTGATGGCGGGTTGCAGATGGGCGGGAATGTCGCCCGCTTCGCCTTGTTCGGGAGAACGGCCGTCTACAGGTGGTTTGTGTCCGCTGGGCAAAACGACGACATCCATCACGGGCGTGGCTGTTGGCGTGGGCAGCGCAACTTCCGCACTTTCGGCTTGCTGCACCTGAGCCAACTCCTGATTGAGTTCGCGGTTGGTCTCCCAAATGCCAAACAATATATAGAAGAGACCAAGCACGGCTCCGATTTCAATGAGGAGTAATAATTTATTGGCAACCCATCGCCATTGCAACCCCTCTTTGACGGGTGCGGCGATTGATTCAGCCTCAGCATTGTCGAGGGCGTAGGTCAACATCGCCCCTGTGGGTGCGGCTTGAGCGCGGGCGATGGGTGGCGGGGCAGTGGCAGGGGTGTCAACTTCAACCAATCGTCCCTCATCCTTCATCCGTTGCAGGCGTTGGTGGCGTTTTGCTTGCTTTTGGGTGTACAAAAGCTGGCGCAACTCGTCGATGGAGAGGTTTTCTTTGTCAGACATGGGGGAATGATAGATTAACAATTAACAATTAACAATTAACAGCGAACAATTAACGAAAATCGCTAATGATGGGGGTGTGATTGGGGTACAATCGGCGGCATGAAAAAGATAAGCAGCCCAAACGAAGCGTTTAATTTTTTAATTACACATGCACGGGAAAAACGGCCGTTTTCCCCCCAACAACTCGCCACCGCCACAGGCTGGACGATTGACCGCACCAAGCGCAACATCGCCAATCGGCTGAGCGATCTTGTATATGAAGACGGAGGGGATTATTTCGCCAAACCTGAGATTTTGCGCGTGCGTCTGGACGATTTCAGCGACTTGTTACAGCAAAAAAAGCGACTGTTCACCGATTATGTGTTGGAAGTGTCGTCCAGCATTCTGATTTATGAATTTTTCATGCCGCTTTCGCGTGAAGATCGCTTGCGTGAGGCTCTGGACAATCTGTTTTACCGCGATGCCATCGAGCAGCGCATTCAGGAAATTGGCATTGCCAACATTCGGGATGGGCTTAACTTGTCGGCGGATCACGCCGAAGATGAGATTCAACGGCTGGTGTTTGATTTCATGGAAAGCACCATCGGCGGCTACTCTATTTATTTGGTAAACGGCCGTTATCGTGCCGATGCCCTCGCCTCCCGCGCCGACGTTGCCCTTCGCCCCTTTGCCTACGGTTCATACATCGTGGACGAGACGACGGCCATCGTGCGCTTCATCCTTCCTGTCAAAACGGAAGCGGCCACATTTGAGTATGGCAAAATTCTGGAACCCGCCCACGTCGCTAACGACACCAAAGAGCGGGCGGAGATGATGCGCTGGCTGTTTTTGAACTTTTTTGCCGAAGCGTTGATTCGCGTGGTGCAAAAAGAAGACGAAATTTGGCTGCTTGAGTCGGGGATGCGTAGCGCATTTTATCGTTGGATTCGTCGTGATGAGTAGCGCACTGCCAGCCGTCACCCTTCGCCCGATGTTGGCGGATGAATTCCCCGCTTACCGCGATTATTTCGTGGTGGATTATGCCGAAGAGATAGCCATAAATTATGGCTTTACGTTGGAAAAAAGCCATGCCATCGCCCGCCAAGAATTAGCCAGCGATTTGCCGCAAACCATCGCCACCCCCGACCATGTTTTATTGTGCATTGAAAATGAAGACAGCGAACTGGTCGGCTATTTATGGTACAGGTTGATGGATAATGGCGAGACGGCGTTTGGTCTTGATTTCACTGTGTTTGAGCCATTTCGCAGGAAGGGGTATGGCAAAGCGGCGATAGATATGTTGGAAAAACAGCTTTTGCACATTGGCGTGCAGCAACTTAAACTGCGTGTTGCTTTTGAAAATAAGAGTGCGTTACGGCTGTACGAAACCGTCGGGTTTAATGTCACTGGCTACAATATGATCAAGCATATTAAGGAGTAAATATGAGTATCACCAGAATTAACTCCTTTCAAGCATCTGAAGGAAAGAATGAGCAACTGTTTGATTTAATCCCGCACATCACCGACTCGACTGGAAATATCTCGTGTGAGGTGTTGCGGGAAAGTGGGGACAACGGCCGTTTTGCAGTCATAGAAAAGTGGAAATCGGCCGAAGCGCACCAGCAATCGCTTGCTGCCTACCCAAAAGAGAAAATGCAAGCGGCGATGGCACTGTTTGGTGCGCCACCTGCTGGCACTGAGTACCATGCGTAGCAAGTGGGACGCACCTTGAAGGTGCATCCCACTTTAGCGGTCGAACAACAAAAACTCCATCCCATCTTCCAATCGTAGATTTTGACACGCGCCTGTTTCGCAGGTTGTCGGATCGTATACGCCAAGCCGAATGGTGACAGCGTTCACGGGCGATGGGGGCGTGTTCACCTGAATCAACACATCACCCACCTGCCAATGCTGTGCGGGCGCGTCCAACCCATCCGCTTGGGCGACGATGTTGCCGTCCGCGTCTAACCAATGGACAAAAAAGCGACGTTCGCCCGCGGGCAATGCCATCACTTCCCAATACGTTATCAACGAACCATCGGCGG
>CAYSDT010000308.1:0-4325 GCA_964429835.1 uncultured Ardenticatenaceae bacterium
CACAAACACGCATCGCCGAGCTAGAAAGCGAGTTGAGCGACATGCAGATGCTCTACGACATTACGATGGAGCATGGGGCGACGCTTGAAAATGAGTTGATGGCGCATAATGAGCGCATGGAAGCGTTGCAAGAAAAGATGCGAAAATTCCTGTCGCCGCAACTTTTTCAAGCACTCGTCGGCGGCACGGCCGATGCCAGCACGAAATCACATGCCCGCATCAAGTTGACCGTCTATTTTTCAGACATCGTGGGCTTTTCTGACCTGACCGACAACATGGAACCAGAGTTATTATCGGAGGTATTAAACAGTTATCTGACGCGCATGTCCGAAATTGCGTTGAAATATGGCGGCACGATTGACAAATTCATCGGTGATGCGGTCATGGTTTTCTTTGGCGCACCCGAATTTGAGAGCGACACAGCTCACGCAGAGCGATGTGTTCGTATGGCGTTAGAAATGCGCGACGCGCTCATCCCGCTCAGGGATTCATGGGCGCGTAAAGGCATTCCGGGCAAATTTCAGGTACGGGCAGGCATCAATTCGGGCATTTGCACCGTTGGCAATTTTGGCAGCGATCAGCGGATGGATTACACCATCATCGGCAATCAGGTGAACATGGCTTCTCGGCTGGAATCCATCGCCCCGCCAGATTGCATTTATTTGTCTGACGCGACGTATGCGTTAATAGAAGAGTTGGTCGAAGTCGAATATATTGGGCCGCGACATATGAAGGGCATTCACATGCCCGTTGAAGTGCGGGAATTGATTGGGTTGAAAGAGGATAACACGGCCGTTTCCACCTATCTAAACGTGGACGACAATCATCTCGAATTCAAGCCCCTCGATCTCAATTTGGCAACCCTACCCGATGATGACCGCGTATCCATCCAAAAAGCATTATCACGCGCACTCATCCATCTATCACCACGACCGGGAGCGGCGAGTAGCGAGTAGCGAGTATTACCTCGTTCCACGCTCTGCGTGGAACGAAGATCGGGACGCTCTGCGTCCCACCCGATGCAGAGCGTGGAACGAGGACAATGAGCAATTTAGTTGGGCAACAAATTTCACATTATCAGGTCAAATCGCTGCTGGGATCGGGGCGGATTGGTTCTGTGTATCAGGCTGTCAACCTGAGAGATTTATCGTTGGTTGCGGTCAAGACGATTGAGCTTGAATTTGCAAAAAACCCTGAGCTTCGCCTGCGTTTTTTGCAAGAAGTGCAATCCATCCCCCGCTTGGAACATCCATCAATTATAAAAATTTATGAAGCGGGGATTAACACCGAACTCGATATGCTCTATTTGACGATGGAGTATGTGCCGAACCGCAATTTGAATGCGTATTTACAGCAACTTCGCTTCAATAATCAGCAGTTGGGCATTGCTGAATCATTGATTTTGACAGCACAAATCGCAGAAGGATTAGGGTATGCCCATCAAAAAGGGGTGATACATCGGGATGTGCGCCCCAATGTGATTTTATTCCGCACAGATGACCATCCCGACGAAAGCGGCGCACTGCCCGGCCGTGCCGCCATCAGCGATTTCACCTTAGTGACCCTGCTGGAACAGGAAACGGAGACGTTTACAGGATCATTGCCGTACATGGCTCCCGAATACTTTTTATCGCGGGTGGGCGACGGCCGTTCTGACCTTTATTCGCTGGGCATTGTCCTGTACCAACTGTTGACGGATCGGTTGCCATTTAGCGCGGCCAACAGTGCCGATGCCGCACGGCAGCATAGCTCAGAAACAGTGCCATCGCTACACGACATTCGGCCACAATTGTCGATGGGGATAGAAACGGCCGTTTTGAAAGCAATCGCCAAGAAGCCCGCCGACCGTTACCAGACAGGCGCAGAAATGGCCGCCGCCCTCCGCGCCATCGCCGACAGTATGACGGAACGGATGGAAGTCGCCCAAACTGATGATGCCGACGCGAATTTCGTCAAAACAGAGATCGATCTAAACCCCGCGCCACTGCTCAGTGCCACCTCCGCCGAAGATGACCAACTCACCGTCACCAAAGATTTACCCCACAGCTTAAACCGCCAATTGATCAGCATTGGGCGCAGTGAAAGCAACGATATTGTGCTGGCAGATGGCAGCATCAGCCGCCAGCACGCCCAGTTAGAACGCACGGGCGATGGGTGGCAAGTGCGCGATTTGGGCAGTGAGAACGGGACATATTTAGGCGGCAAACCGCTCCTGCCCGATATTCCTGAAGAGTGGAACAGCTATCAGCCGCTACGCATCGGGGCGTATTATTTGCATTTGAAACTGGGCAAAAATCGCAGCGCGGGCGGACAATCGTTCGTCGTATCCGTATCGCCCGACGAGATTGACGTGCGGGCGGGTGAGCAAGCTCAGTTGCAGGTCGGCATGAGAAACGACAGCGAAACGGTGATGGAGTACGAAATCGACATGGCACGACTGCCCGATGGATGGGTGAAAATTCCAGCCGAACCGTTACGCCTTCGCCCCAACGAGCAAACCATTTTCAGCTTAACCGTCACCCCCCCACGGCAAGAGTCATTGATGGGCAGCCATCGGTATTTGCTGACGATTAGTTCTGCTGCTGATGCCGAAAACAAGATTGCCGTGCCGGGCATTGTGCGCGTCTTGCCTGCGGCTGACTTTTTCACGGCCGTTTTGGAAGAAAAGGTGGTGGATAAAAAAGGGCATCTCTATCTCAGCATCGAAAATCGGAGTTTGAAGGACAAAACTTTTGCCATCAGCGGCAATAATCCGAATCATAAATTGAAATATGCGGTGTGGCGGCCAAAAACGGCCGTTTCCAACAACTCATCCAGCGACAAACGGCCGTCTGGCGGACAAACCATCGCCAAAAACAATCCACTTGGTCGCTTGCCATTCCTGCGCCGCATTCAAACCGCGCCGCGCCAACTGTGGATGCGAATGCAGGACAAGCCGCGCCAAGCGTTAAACAGGGTTTTACCCGGCTTAGGCACGATGGTTCCGCGCATGGACACGCCCAAAATGGGCAAACCATCATTGCCAAAGCGCAAAACGACAACCCCCGACACCTACGAAAAAGTGCGATTCCCCGATGCGTTGTACAGCAAAATCAGCATCCCTGCGGGGGCGACAGAGGTCGTGCATCTGGGCGTAAAATCACGAAAACGGCCGTTTTGGGGCAGTAAAAACGATTCCATCTCATTCAAAATCGGGGTGAACGATGGCAACGACAAAACCGAAACACTGACAGGGCAATTGCCTGTCAAACCACGCATCCGCTCCAGCGCGGCGGCGATTGTGCTTGTCGTTCTCATCATGTTTGCCTGCCTGTTTGCAGGCTATGCATACATCATCCGCTACAACAACAGTGCCAACGCCGCCCTCATCTCCGACGACGACCGCGACAACGACGGCTTGAGCAACACGCAAGAAGTGTACATTTACGAAACCGATCCCAATCGCGCCGACACCGACGACGATGGGTTGCTTGACGGTGACGAAATCGCGGACGGGCTGAACCCGCGCAGTAAAGACAGCGATGGCGACGATTTGGACGACGCAGACGAGGCATTGTACGGCACGAATCCACGTCTGGCGGACACCGATGGCGACACATTACCCGACGGGCTGGAAATTTACACATTAGATACAAATCCGTTAATTCCTGATGAGTTGCCTGTCATTATTCCCACGCTGGCAATGACGGTGACGTACATCGCGCCAACGGCCGTTTCCATCGTTACCAGTACGCCCATCACCCCCACAAGCAATGCGCCAATCACACCAAATGAGCGCACCTTTACCAGCAGTGCGGCCGAAGATGGGTACATCATTCAGGAAAGCGGCGGCGGACACGCCATCGTCGCCGACAGCGAGACAATTCAGGTGGGCGAAGGGGATAGCAATACGCGCCAAGCGAAGCTGTTCCTCAGCTTTGACACCAGTTTAATGCCGACGGGGGCGGTGATAGAAACGGCCGTTTTGCAACTGTATCAAATCGAATCGGCAGGCGATATGAGCAATTTCGGACAACTGCAACTGGACATCGCCCCACTGGACGGGTTTAACGACAATTGGGCGTTAGAATCGGCCGATTTTAACGCATCGGCCATTGCCCTGAATGGGGTTAATCATGCGGGGGTGGAAGGAAACGGCCGTTGGCTAAACGGCACATTAACTGATGATGCTTTACACGCGATCAACCCGCACGGACAGACCCAACTTCGTGTATACTATATAGTACCAAACGACAACGATGGCACGGAAGATTGGCTTCGTTTTCTGTCTGGTGACTCCATCGACGCACTGCTTCGCCCACAACTGGTAATTACGTTTAAGTAGC
>CAYSDT010000309.1:0-4318 GCA_964429835.1 uncultured Ardenticatenaceae bacterium
CCGAGTTCTGCCGCCATTTGCTCCTGATAGGTGCGTTCGTCAAAATCAGCGTCGTCGAAGGTAATGGAGAAGGTGTGTAATTGCTGCTTCATCATCCCTTGCGCCAGACTGACCGTCAACGACGAATCCAGTCCGCCGCTCAAATACGCGCCCACAGGCACATCGGCGACCAGACGGGTACGTACCGCTTCCGTCAGCAGTTCACGCCCCTCGGCGACCAACTCATCAACGGATTGCGTTGCCATCGAATCGGCTGCGGTGAAATCGGGTTGCCAATACTGCTCAATTTGCAATTCTTTTCCTTCTTCAGCGACGAGAAAATGGCCGGCGGGAAGCTCGAAAATATCGGCAAACATCGTCTGGCCGGGCAAGGCCGCCCATGTGGTGAACAGTTGCGCCACGCCTTGCTGATGAACTTTGCGCGGAATTCCAGCAGCCAATAACGCTTTGATTTCAGAGGCAAACAGCAAATATCCATTGTGAACGGTGTAATAAAGCGGCCTGATGCCCACATGATCCCGTCCCAGCCACAAGCGGCGGCGATGGCGATCCCATAGCCCAAAGGCAAACTGCCCTTGCAAATGATGGATGGCGTTCGTGCCGTACATTTCGTACAAATGCAAAACGATTTCGCTATCTGAGCCGGTACGAAGGGTGTGTCCGTGCGCGATTAGGTCGCGCTGGGTGCGTTGGTAATCGAAGAATTCGCCGTTACAGGTCGCCCATAATGAGCCATCCTCGTTGGGCATCGGCTGCCAGCCGCCAGCCAAATCAATGATGCTCAATCGTGCCTGCGCCAGCGCGGCGGAGCCGTCTTCGTACACGCCAATTTTTTCAGGGCCGCGATGGGTTAGCGTGCGAATCATCGCCCGTATGTCAGGTTGTGGCTGTTGCCCGTTTACATTCAGTTTGAAAATGCCCGCAATTCCGCACATCTATTTACACCTGTTCCCCGTGCGCCACAACTGCTTTTTGGCGCAACAGTGGCCGCACGACTTTTCCATTGGCGTTCAGCGGCATTTCTTTGATGAAAATAACGGCCGTTGGCACAGTTCCACGCGCTAATCGTTTCTTACAATGATCCAATATATCTTTTTCGCTAATATCGGCGTTGGTGGCACGGACGGCGTAAATATATATCGCCTCCCCTTTGGCTAAATCTGGCACACCGACGGCGGCGGCAAACACCAACTGCGGCAATTCCATAATGATGGATTCGATTTTCTTACTGCTCACCCGCGTACCGAGCGGCTTGAGAATGTCGCTTTCACGGTCTACCACAAAGATGAAGCCGTCTTCATCAACGTACCCCAAATCGCCAGTATGCAAGCCGCCGTTGACATATTTTTCGGCCGTTGCCTTTTCATTATTCAGATAGCCCAATGTAATGCAACCGCCAAAAGCCATCAATTCGCCCACTTCACCCTGAGCTACATCCCGCCCCTCTTTGTCCACAATGCGAATTTCTGTATTAGGTATTGCTTGTCCGATGGAGCCGAGCTTGTCGTCTAATCTGTCTGGCGGCAGCCATGACAGGCGGGCGGTGGCTTCTGTTTGTCCGTACATGACAAAAATGTCGGCGTGTGGCACGGCTTTGCGTAACTCTTCAACGAGAACGGGGGGCAGGTGACCGCCTGCTTGTTGTATTTTTTTGAGATGGGGAATCGGCCGTTTTGCCATAGTCGTCTTGCGTAACAGCGTGTGATACATAAACGGAACGCCCGCAAATCCAGTGCATTGCGTCGTTTCTATGTCATTCAAAATGGATTCGGGGAAGGCGAACATATTATTAAGGACGACTGATCCCCCGACTTGTAAATGGGTGTGCAACAAAGAAAGACCGAAGCAGTAATATAATGGCATGGCGATCATGATGCGATCAACGGCTGTTAATTTCAGATATTCAATAATCGAATTGGTGTTGGCGTGCAGATTACCATGAGAAACACGCACCAGTTTCGGCCGTGAAGTTGTGCCTGATGTCAACATCAACGCCGCTTCCGTGTGTTCGCCATCAATGGGATGAATGGGGACATCGTGTAAAGAAACGTCTGGCATGGCCGCCAGTTGATCATCAAAAATAAGCGACAACCCATCCGTTGCCCCCTCAGCCAAACGACGAGCCGAGCGTTGACTCAAACAAATCGCCTTGATCTCGGCAAATCGCTTTATTTCCTTAAACTCATCTGGCTGGATGGTTGTTGGCAAGGGAACGACAACGGCTCCAATATGGAATATAGCAATATACGAGGCCACCCAAAAAGGAGAATTTACACCTAACAACGCTACGCGGTCGTTTGGTTTAATTCCATCTGCCCTAAGCTGAACGGCAATCTGTGCGGTCATCCGCCGCAATGTTTGATAAGTGATTTTCTCCCCACCACCTAGCAACGCAACTTGGTTATTTGCGCCTTTCTCTAATAAACCATATGCAAAATTGTTCACAGTTAACCCACTCGGATAGTAGTATCAGATCAAATGTTATAACTGCTTGATCTTTGGTAATTGACAATCTCTGAGGATATTTGGCAAAATGTCCCCATTCGATAGAAAAGCGTACTGAAAAACTTGATTCCCCAACATGGTTCATTTCTAGTAAAACGATCTATTTTTGAACCATGTCGATTCACCTAATTATAACGATGATTTCCTTCATAGTCTAACACAGATAGTCATCAAGCATCCAAAATAGCTCACTTAGGCTAGGGCGATTGCATACTCCAAATCGCAATGTTAAACACCAATATTATGGCATTTTTAGCAACCCCATAATTGACATAACATGCGAATTGGGAGGAATTTATGCGTTATGATTGTCGTGATCGCATTTCGTGATCGTTTTCGTGATCGATTTTTTCGATTTTCGATCACGAAAACGATCACGATCACGAATTAAGTCGAGTATGCAATCGCCCTATCACTTAGGCCGTTCATGACAAATAATTACCCACTTGTCATTCCGCCTCTCAAAGAAAGGGGTGAGGAATCTCGTTTCTGCGAGGGTAAATATCTCTCCCTACGGTTGAAATGACATGACAGGGAGTTGAAATTCGTGAATGGCCTTAAAGCAATGTCTGGTAACAATTTACCAAAAAGTAGTTACTTTGGCAATGTTAGCTTAAAATCGGTGGCGTGCGATGGATTGAATTTTGTCGTAAACAGTAGTATTCTCTATGTGAACGGTGAGTGAAGAGAATCTGGTGAAATAGAGATTTAGGATATTTGGGAATTCGTGTGGTTATTTCGAAAATCGTAATGAATTGCATGAATGATCACGAAAAAGGTAAAAAATTCGTGATCATTCATGCAATTCGTTGCTAAATTGACATTGAAAATCATCACCCCTTGAAATCTTATTGCCCCAGATTTTTGTTCCCGACCTTGCTCTCCCACGATGAGGGGGATCAGTTTCTTGTCTCATAATATGCGAGATATAGGTGCTTAATCTGATAAAACCCTGATTGATAAGCGACGGAAGAAAGTATATGTTAGGTTTGATTCAAATTGTTTTGCTACTGATTCAAATTATCTTAGCTGGATTAACCAGCTATTTGTTGCTACTGACGGTTGCCGCCTGGTACAAATCCCGACAGACAGATAATCCGTCAGGTGAACAGACGAATCGGTTTCTGATTCTCGTGCCAGCGCATAATGAAGAACGTTTATTGCCAGAATTGTTGACAAATTTACATCAATTAGATTACCCTCAATCACTTTATGCTGTGCATGTCGTTGCTGATAATTGTACCGATCAAACGGCCGAATTTGCACGGCAGGGCGGCGCAATCGCCCATGAGCGTGTAAATGATGCCCAACGGGGCAAAGGATTTGCATTGCAATGGTTATTGCAACGGCTGCAACAGGCAAACGAGCCGCATGATGCCATTGTTATTTTGGATGCAGATTCAATCGTTTCGCCAAATTTTTTGCGTGTAATGGATGGACGATTGGCGCGTGGCGAACGGGTAATTCAGGCTTATTACGCGGTACGCAATCCAGATCAATCATGGGCTGTTAGTTTGCGCTATGCAGCTTTAGCGGTGTTGCATTATTTACGGCCGTTGGGTCGAATGGCATTAGGCGGCTCCGCTGGATTGAAAGGGAACGGCATGGTTTTTGTTGCCGACATACTTAAACAGCATGAATGGTCAGCCTCAGTTACTGAAGATATTGAGTTTCATATGACGTTGGTTTTAGCTGGCGAGCGCGTGATGTTTGCACCAGATGCCGTCGTAGAGGCCGAAATGCCACATACATTGACGGGATCGCAAGTACAGAACAGCCGCTGGGAGCAAGGCCGACTAGAAGTGGCACGACG
>CAYSDT010000310.1:0-4312 GCA_964429835.1 uncultured Ardenticatenaceae bacterium
GCTCATCGACTTGGGGAGCAACGATTTAGGCCGCGTCTGCGACTATGGCACGGTGCGCGTCACCGAGCAGATGGTGGTGGAGCGGTATTCGCACGTCATGCACATCGTTTCCCATGTGGAGGGCAAATTGCGGGCAGGATTGGATGCGTTTGACCTGTTGCGCGGCACATTTCCAGCGGGAACGGTCAGCGGTGCGCCCAAAATTCGCGCCATACAGTTGATCGACGCGATGGAACCCAGCCCGCGCGGCCCATACGCGGGCGCGGTCGGCTACATCTCCTACGATGGCTCGATGGACACCTGCATCGCCATTCGAACCCTCTCCATGATTGGCGATACTGTCACCATTCAAGCGGGCGCGGGCATCGTCGCTGATTCCGACCCGACATCTGAATTTATTGAAACGACAAATAAAGCCCGCGCTGTTGCCGAAGCGGTGCGTAACGCGGAGAAATAAGGCGATATATCCGCAGATTACGCAGATTTTCGCAGATTTTTTTAATAATCTGCGGGAATCTGCGTAATCTGCGGATCATTATTTCCACTCTTCCAGAGGAACTATGATTATTATTATTGATAACTACGATTCATTTACATACAACTTGGTGCAATACTTTGGTGAATTAGGGCATGAGGTGACTGTTTTTCGCAATGACGAAAAAACGGTGGCTGAGATTGCGGCCATGAAGCCTGAGCGCATCGTCATTTCGCCAGGGCCAGGCGTGCCAGATGAGGCGGGCATTTCCAAAGATGTTATCCGCGAGTTGGGACAAGAAACGCCGATTTTGGGCGTGTGCTTGGGGCATCAGTGCATTGGCGAAGTGTTTGGCGGCGCGGTGATTCGCGCCCCGCGCTTGATGCACGGCAAAACATCACCCATCAGACACGGCCGCTCTGGCTTGTTTACGGGCATCCCCGATAATTTCAACGCCACCCGCTATCATTCGCTCATCGTGGAAGAGCCGCTGCCGTCGGTGTTGCAAGGGACGGCGTTCACCCGCGAAGGAGAATTGATGGCCTTGAAGCACCGCGAATACCCCATTTACGGGGTGCAATTCCATCCCGAAGCGATTTTGACCGAATATGGACGCGATATTTTGAAGAATTTTTGTAAAATGTAATCATGTAGGGGCGGGATGGGCGGGATAGGTTTCCGCCATGAAGAAATGTCCCATCCCCCGCCCTTCTCGCCCTGTCTTTAGATAATAGCGATGTTGGAAGGCAGGGCGAGAAGGCGCGGAATAGTGGTCATGTGTTTGGACGAGGTTATGCCGCGCCATCCCGCCCCTACATGATGTTTGTGTGAGGAAATCATGTTAAAAGAGTACATTCAACAAGTGGTAGCGGGTGATGATTTAACCATCGCCCAAGCGGAAGCGGCGATGAACATTATTATGGATGGCGAAGCCACGCCCGCGCAAATTGGCGGCTATTTGGTCGCCTTGCGAATGAAAGGGGAGTCAGTTTCCGAAATTACGGGCAGTGCGGCGGCGATGCGGGCGCACTCAAGCCGCGTAAACATGGGAACGACGGGAACGCTCATCGACACGGCCGGCACGGGCGGCGATGGGGCAAACACGTTCAACATCTCAACAACGGCCGCTTTTGTAATTGCCGCCGCTGGGTATAAAGTCGCCAAACATGGCAACCGCGCCGCCTCATCGCGCAGCGGCAGTGCCGACGTGCTGGAAGTGCTGGGCGTGAATCTGGAATTAACCCCCGCGCAGGTCGGTGAGTGCATCGAGGAAGTGGGCATCGGCTTTATGTTCGCCCCCAAATTCCATCCCGCCATGCGCTATGCGATTGGGCCGCGCCGCGAGTTGGGAATGCGAACAATTTTCAACGTGCTGGGGCCGTTGACCAATCCTGCGGGGGCAACCCATCAACTCATCGGCGTATTTGACTCCGCCTTGACGGAAACGATGGCGCAAGTGCTGGCCGAATTGGGCAGTGAGGCGGCGTTTGTGGTGCATGGGCATGACGGGCTGGATGAGTTGACGACGGCGGGCGTGAATCGGGTGAGTGAATTGAAGGGCGGGGTGGTGTCCACCTACAGCCTGAATGCGGCTGATTACGGCTTGCGCCCCGCCTCAGCCGCCGATTTGCGCGGTGGCGATCCGACCGCGAATGCAACCATCACCCGTGCAATTTTGGCGGGCGAAGACAGCCCGCGCAGTGATGTGGTGGCCTTAAATGCGGCGACGGCGTTGGTGATGGAGGGGATTGGGTGGGAAACGGCCGTTTCTACCAGCCGTGACATTCTTGCCAGCGGCAAAGCGTTAGCAAAACTGGACGCGCTAATCGAGAAAAGTAACGCAGATTGAGTAAATAAACGGGGAAATTGTATTGCTCGGAGTCAAGGCTTTAGCCGTTTTTTTTGTTCACGACCGGCTAAAGCCTCGACTCCAACATAAAGTAATTGGAGCGATCAATCGCCCATTTCCAAGCGCAAAAGCACAACTGAATAAGGCGGGAAAGTGTACGAGAATGGGAGTTCCAGTTCGGTGAGCGGCAGGGATGGGGCGGTTTCTGAAATGTTTGAGGGATTGTGAACACCGTTAAACTGGACGGTTTGTGCATCTAATGAATCAGCTTGGGCAATATCTGCTGTGCCGCTTACTAAACTGGACACACCATCCATCTGAATGTTTGCGTTGATACTTTCGCCCGTCTTGTTTATTGCCAACAGTGAAATGACGTTATTGTCCGCCTTGCCTGCGTACACGCTCAGGGTTGTGTCGGCGGCGTAGGCGGAGGTGACGGGCAACATTTCTGTCCCAAACTGAGACCAAATGGGGAAGACGTAGTATTGCGGACTGGGAGCGTATGTCTCTGCGTCTATCAATCCATAATCGGTGCCATTTCCAGCACGGCCGTTTGCAAAATTCCACTGATTAGCCATGCTTACCCCATTCTGCATCATCTGTCCCATACTGTCGGCGATGAAAAGCATATTGACCGCCCGTGTCATCCATTGTCCTGTGTCTGTGTCCTGCACGGAAACGAGATTGTACTCGGTGATGGCGATGGGAATTTGACGGCCGTTGACGTATTGTGCAAAAGCGGCCGTTGTCTCAGCCATCATTACCCGCCACTCGGTTTGCGGGTAAGCCAGCACATCTTGGTAAGTGATGGGCGGGTTCTGGTCGAGTGGCTTGAAATACCCATACTGATGGATGATGTAGAAATCCATCGCCGCTCCCGCTTCTTCAATGACTTCATTGCCCCAATTTTCCCATCCATCTTGGGGTGACACGCCTACCGCGCCAACCATGATGGAGGAATCAACCCGTTGCATTTCGTTACGGAAATCGAGAAAACCCTCTTTGCGATCAGTTCCGCTGCCGATACCGTTGATGTATTCACGGCCGTCGCATGTCCATACATTTTCCCAGCCCCACTCGAAGTTGCACCCCGTCCCCATGCCTGGCTTTCCACCAAAAATCTCATTACCAACTTCCCAATACTTTACATAAAGCGGGTCTGGATTTCCATTATCATGCCGCAATTGCGCCCAATCGCTGACCTTGCCCCAATCGCGTCCGCGTACATCGACACCAATAGCGGTGTCATCGCTGATTGAACCATTGAAAAAGGCGACAAGAGCGGCCGCTTCTTTGGCTGTGCCATTCAGATTGATGGTGTACATGACCTCACCGCTAGTTGCTCGCAGGAAATTGATAAAATCGGTTGGACGGGCTGCCCATGTTCGTTGACAAATATCATTTTCATCAATCCCTTCGCCGCCATTTTCGCATGCCAGCCAATTATAGCTGTTGCTCCAACTGCCACCAGGGATGCGATAAAGGGTTGCACCTAAAGCGACAGCCTCTGTCTGAAAAACAGAGTCGCCAAGCCGCGATGGATTAAGCCACGCGGGCATATTTGTTCCCAAAACAAGCGAGGAGATGGGAATCGGCTCGGCGTTTATGTCAAAAGAGATGTCTGCTGTTGTAAGTGGGGGGGGACTGCTTTGAGTGGCGGGGGATTCAGTTGGTTCGACATTTTCTTCTGCTGCGATGGTTGCGGGCGGTTCGGTGGTGACTGGTGATTCGCTTGTTGCGGGAGAACTGTCTTGCATGGCAGGTGAAACTGTGGGAGCGGCTGTTTCATTGGTACTACAGGCAGAAAGCGTACTCAAGGCTGCACCACTAATAAGTAGAATCAATAAAATAGTTGTAATTAGAGAGTGCTTACGATACATAAATCCTCCAAAATGGCATTGTTTACGAGTGTTCCTAATGCGGTTTCCGAAAATAAAACAAGCCTTAAAGGTATCTTCTCAATATTTCGGGGGAGACCTGACAGGTTT
>CAYSDT010000311.1:0-4308 GCA_964429835.1 uncultured Ardenticatenaceae bacterium
TCAGGTCTTCTCCACGATTTATTGAGATGTTACGCCTGATCCCCTTTCACCAACTCCGCCGCCAAAATTTTATACGCCAACGCCCCTGGCGATTTAGGCGCGTACAAATTGATCGGCTGTCCATAACTGGGAGCTTCACTAAGCCGCACATTGCGCGGCACGATGGCACTGAACACCTTGCCGGGAAAATATCTCCGCACCTCTTCCACAACTTGGCGGCTCAGATTAGTGCGGCTGTCGTACATCGTCATCATCAACCCCCGAATTTGTAAGGTGGGGTTCAGATATTTCTGCACCAGTTCAATCGTTTCCGACAACTGGGACAGCCCTTCCAATGCCAGATATTCACATTGTACGGGAATTAAAATGCCATCGCTGGCGGCGGTGAGGGCGTTCAGGGTGAGCAAGCTCAAGCTGGGCGGGCAGTCGATGAAGATGTATTCATAACGGCCGTTTATCTTTTCCAACGCCTGCTTCAACTGATATTCACGGCCAATTACATTGACCAACTCAATCTCCGCCCCCGCCAATCCTGGATTTGCAGGCAGCACATCCAACCGTGATTCTTTATCGTGGATGATCGCCTTCTCGATGTCAACCCCGTGCAGCAGCACATCATAAGTGGAAAATTCAACCCCGTTTTTGTCAAAACCTAATCCAGAGGTTGCATTTCCCTGCGGGTCAATGTCGATCACAAGCGTGCGACGGCCAGACGCGGCCAAAAACGCACTAAGGTTGATGACGCTCGTTGTTTTGCCCACGCCCCCTTTCTGATTCGCAATAGCGTAAATTTTTGTCATAAGTAATAAGTTGCAAGTAATAAGTTGCAAGTTGCAAGTGGGCAAGCAGCAAGTGACACTTGCTACTTGCCCACTTGCCCACTTGCTCGCTTGCCCGCTTGCAACTCCTGTTCAATTCTCTTGATTTTTGCCTCAATCCCATGCTCCATCACCGAACGGCTCGCCATTTGGTTAGCGAATCGTGCCGCTTCCCATGGGTTGCCGCCCGTTTGGTGCAATCGCACAAAGAATGATGCTGAAAAAATGTCGCCCGCGCCCGTCGTTTCCAATGTGCCTGTCACGGGCGGGGGGGTGAAATGGCGTTCTTCGCCGTTCATAAATACGGTGCATCCTTTTGCCCCGTCGGTAACGACTAATAGGCGGGCGTATTGTTTGTAAAGGGTGATGGTGTCGTGGCTCGGCACATCTTCCTCGCTGGTGATGACGGCCGCAGCCAATGGCAAAATAGCCCGCGCCGCCTCCCAGTCGATGGGTGAAACACGGCCGTTTTCATCCCAGCCCCGCAACCACCCTTGTGGCGTTAAGCAAATTTGCGCCCCGCTAAACGCTTGCACCATCTCCACATCAATCTCATCAGCGATGGGCGCAAAGTGGGCGATGGCCGCCCGTTCCCACCCATCAGGCAGGTCAGCGACGGTGATCTGTGCGGCACGGGCGTGCAATGTCTGCTGTCGTCCCGTGTCACTGTACACATTCGTGAATGTCGTCGTCGCATCGGCGGGGATGTGATGGACGGTTAGGTCAGGAAGGGCGTGGGTGAAGTCGAAATCGGCGGCGGCACTGGTTAAAACGGCCGTTTTGCACCCCAACGCCCGCGCCGTCAGCCCCGCAAACGAGACCGCCCCGCCAAGCGCGTTGCCATCCACGTTCACATCTTCAGAAATATGTCCAATCGTCACATAATCAAATTTACCCATAATGCCCAAATTCTAGCACAGAGACAGAGATAGAGATAGAGAACGCCACTCGCAATAGGGCGATTGCATACTCCAAATCGCAATGTTAAACACCAATATTATGGCATTTTTAGCAACCCCATAATTGACATAACATGCGAATTGGGAGGAATTTATGCGTTATGATTGTCGTGATCGCATTTCGTGATCGTTTTCGTGATCGATTTTTTCGATTTTCGATCACGAAAACGATCACGATCACGAATTAAGTCGAGTATGCAATCGCCCTACCACTCGCAAACTCCCCCTTGCACTCTCCCCCCGCCGTGCTACCATCACCCGCAATATGAGTGAGAAACGTGTAAACGAACGGCCGTTATTAACCATACCGCAGATTTTAGTGCTGTTAGCCATCGTCGCCGCCATTTTTGTGGCACTCGACCTCAACAGCCGCGCCAAAGCGGGCGAATCCGTCGGCATTGGCGAAGAAAAATTGACCACCGAAATCTCAGCCGAAGCGACCCGCCAAATTGAACTGCAAGCAACCCTGACCTACGTCCAAAGCGATGATTACATCGCCGCCTACGCCCGTGATGAAGGCGGTTATATGTTGCCCAACGAACGCCGCGTCGTCCCTGTACCCGTCGAAGCCCCGCCACAAGCCATCGCCCCCCCGCCGCCCACACCAGACCCCGCCGCCGATGCCCAGCCATGGCAAGCATGGTGGCAACTTTTGACAGACCGCCCCATGCCCGAAAAATTGATAATTGACAATTGACCATTGATAATTTCTTATCTCTAGCTATACTTACCTAAATCGCGTTGCATTCTATTTATGAACAGCGGTAAGCGATACAGGCAGATTGACCGACAGGAACATCGTGAATGATATAGTACCTCCCACAGGTTATTACTACCCCAATCGTATGGGGCGCATATTTTTAACATCCATGCGTGATGCCATCGGGCAGGATGGATTGAATGACTTGCTTGTAGAAGCTGGCGCGGACGTGCTTATTCGTAACTTGCCATCTGATAATTTAGAACAACAGTTTGATTTCGCCTACTTTTCCAACATCAATCAAGGATTAAATGAACTATACGGGCCGCGTGGCGCACGCCGCCTTGCATTGCGTGGCGGGCGCGAAATGTTTAAGCATGGATTGAGCAAATTTGGCGATTTGGCGGGTGTCGGCAACTTGGCATTCAAGATGTTACCATTAGAAACAAAATTGCGGATTGGCATCCCCACATTGGCGCGAGTTTTTACCCAATTTAGTGACCAAAAGAGTCATGTTGTTGAGAAGAACGATCATTTCCTCTATTATATTGATCGCTGTTCTGTCTGCTGGCAACGCAAAGCTGACCATCCAATCTGCTTTATTGCCATTGGTGTTTTACAAGAATCCCTGCGCTGGGTCAGTGGCGAAGAAGAATTTCGGATTGATGAGATAGAGTGCGTCGCTATGGGGGCGGATGCCTGTGTCTTCAAAATTGATAAGGAACCTATTAAGTAGACAGAGATAGAGACGAGTTTCTAGCGTCTTTATACTCCATCTGTAGTGCATAAATAGAGTGTTCGTAGTTGGCGATTACCTGCTTACCTCGATTTTCTCAGGTTGATTTATGCAGTATCGATTCAAACCTAAGGAATGTTGATATGTCTGACGAAAAAATTAATGAAAAAGTTTTTGTTGTAGAAGATGATACGGATTTATCAGATATGCTTCGCGCTTATTTTCAAGTGCAGGGGTATGATGTTGCACATGCAACGCACGGTATTGAGGCTGTGGATGCAATTCGCAAAGCGTCTCCAAGTATCGTTTTGCTTGATATTCGTTTACCCGATATTGATGGATTTGAAGTGTGCCGTCGCTTGCGCCAAATTCGGCGTACCCGTCATTTACCCGTCATATTTTTGACGGAAAAACGGGAGCGCGAAGATAAATTGGCAGGGTTGGAATTGGGTGCTGTCGATTACATCACCAAACCATTTGATATTCAAGAGTTACGTCTGCGTGTGCGGAACGCTTTGCGCCGTGCAAAACTCAGTTCCCTGACCAACCCCGTCACTGGATTATCCGAAGGGGCTGTTGTCCAAGATAATCTGGAATATATGATCAAGGAGAATGAATGGGGCGTTGTGCTGGCTGGCATTGGTGGCTTAAACAAGTTCCGCGATAAATTTGGCTTTGTGGCCGCCGATGATGTGTCGCGGGCGGTGACGCTGATGATTAACAATGCCGTGAAGGAGTCTGGCGGTGAGGATGATTTTGTCGGACAGACAGACACGGGTGATTTTGTCGTGTTGACGACGGCAGACCGGGCAGAAAAGATTGCAACTCGTTGTTTGATGCGTTTGCGCCCGGCCGTACAATACTTTTACCCTGCGATGGAGCGGATGCGATTGGATGAAGTGCCAGCATCTGAGAAATTAAATGTTCGTGTGGCAAGCCTTAGCTCTAATGATGGGCAGTTTTCTACATTACCGCCGCTGTTTACCGAATTAGACAAGCGGAGACGTTCATAAATGGTCAATGGTTCTGTCTACTACCCATAAGTTAATTTGTATCTTCTCAATATTTCGGGGAGACCTGACAGGTTTTTCAAAG
>CAYSDT010000312.1:0-4306 GCA_964429835.1 uncultured Ardenticatenaceae bacterium
CTAGGGCAGAAACGGCCGTTTTTGCCCTCTGAGAAAGAATTGTACACTTTACGCCTTTGTGGAAATAGGATCACCAGATGGGGGATGTCTGTTGATTACAATATCTGCCGCCCTGATTTTAAGTACACGTTCCCGATTGAAATTGAATAAAGATACAGTAGCACGACCAATTGAGGATATGCCAATAATACGCACACCATCACTTGACCATATAAAATGCTGTTCCCACTGATGCTGGCGAGGATGAAATAAGAAAACAAACTTGTTGTTTTCTGGATCGATGCCCGTTATCTTATTGCTTTTGCGTCGATTGCAGTAAAAGCAAGCCAGTGCCAGATTGCTTTCTTCACTTATCCCGCCAGATGTCACTGGGATGATATGATCCATCGTAAATGCGATATGTTGCCATCGTTCAGCAGTATGACAGTATTCACAAAGATGTTTTGCACGCTGGCGAACCAGACGCATTGTTGCTTGCTTTATTTTTTTGCGTGGCACAAAGAGTCCTTAATTGAAAGTTTGTAAATTACGAACGACGCGATTGAGGTAGCTTAAATAATCATCAATTTCTTCATAGTTATCTAACTCGTCATTTTCAGACGTATTAAGGCCTGTTGTTCTATTTTTGTGTAATAGAAAAGAAATACGTTCTTGAACGGCCGTTGATGCACGAAAAACAGGTGTCCCCATTTCCAAATCCATGCTGATAGAGCCATCTCGCGGCATGGTAAGTGGTAATCGTTGTAATTGTGGTAAAGCATAGGCTGTTAAATTTGTCATAATTATTCTCCTGCTATCTATTCCGTTATTATACACGAAATTGTGCTTTCCAATTCATTACCAATTCTCCATTATCAAGTATCACTCAAACAACCCCGACTGCTTCACCTCTTTTTCTCCCATCGCCCGCCCCAAATGGGCGTAGGCGTGCGGCGTGGCGATGCGGCCGCGTGAGGTGCGTTCCAAAAAGCCCAATTGCAGCAAATACGGCTCCACCACATCCATAATCGTGTCCGATTCTTCGCTGATGGACGCGCCGATGGTGTCCAGACCGACGGGGCCGCCGCCGAATTTGTCGATGATGGCGAACAGGACGCGCCGATCTAAATCATCCAATCCCAGATGATCAATTTCAAGGAGGTCTAGGGCAGAAACGGCCGTTTTCTCTGTAATCTCCCCATCTGCCCGCACCTGCGCGTAATCGCGCACACGACGCAGCAAGCGCAAGCCCACACGCGGCGTACCCCGCGACCGCCGCGCGATTTCTGCCGCGCCAATCGGCTCAATCGGCACGTCCAAAATGCCCGCGCCGCGTACCACAATCGCTTCCATCGCCTCTTGAGTGTAAAAATCCATCCGATACAGCGCACCGAATCGCGCCCGCAGGGGCGCAGTCAGCAACGCCAGCCGCGTCGTCGCCCCGATGACGGTGAATTTGGGCAGTTTGAGCCGCACATTCTTCGCGCCTGGCCCTTTGCCGACGATAATATCCAGCACAAAATCTTCCATCGCGGGGTACAAAATTTCTTCAACAGCCCGCCCCAAGCGATGGATTTCGTCGATGAACAAAATGTCGCCCGCGCGTAAATTGGTGAGAATGGCGGCCAAATCGCCCGCCCGTTCGATGGCTGGGCCAGCGGTGATGCGGATGTTGACCGCCATCTCGTTGGCGACGATATGCGCCAGCGTCGTTTTGCCCAAGCCGGGCGGCCCGTGAAACAGCACATGATCCAACGCCTCGCCACGCGCCTGCGCCGCCTCGATGAGAATCTCCAAATTGGCCTTCAATTTGTCCTGACCAATATAAGCATCCAGCCGTTGCGGGCGGATGGCGTTGTCTAAATTTTTATCCTCGCTCTTCTTTTGCGGGGCGATGTGTCGGTTTGGCTTATTATCCATAAGAAAATTGTCAATGATCAATTGTTAATTGTCAATTGTCAATGAGGGTATGTGTGGGATGGGGTTGCGTTGACAATTGATCGTTGACTATTAACAATTGACAATTGCTTTTATAAAGCGAATGGTAATGTCGGCGGCGGTGTCGATTTCGTCTTCGACAAGGATGACGTGGCCTGAATTTTCCAGCCAATGTTGCTCAAAAACGGCCGTTTTTACCCCATCCCGTATCACCTCACCACAATCGGGGGCGACGGTTGTGTCACCGCGCCCCTGCATGACGAGAACGGGTTGCCTGATGTTCGGCAACCGCCGGGATGTGTCCTTGTTGAGCCGCAATAACGCACGCACGCCAGCCAGCGGCTGCACCTCATACCCTTGCCAATACGGATTGCCGTCCGATTCTGGTTTTTGGTAATGTATTCGCAACAGTGCGCCCAAGCTGATGAGCGGCGGCATGAAAAATGGCATTTGTAATTTGAGCGCGGGCGCGTAACAAAGCACCCCCGCAATGTCAGGATAGCGGGCGGCGAGGGCGAGTGCCAGCACGCCGCCTGTCGATTCGCCGCCGACAAAAACGTACTCGTGCGTGGTGGCGAGGTGGTGATAATTGGAAACGGCCGTTTGCAACCAATCCTCATACCGCACACTGTCCAACGCTTGCGGCGTTTTTCCATGTCCGGGCAACAACGGGGCGATGATGTCGTAGCCTGCCGCATGTAACCGCTCCGCCAACAACCGCACTTCCGTCGTCGTCGCCGTCAAGCCGTGCATCAACAGCACGCCGACATTGCCGCCACCCATCATTTCAAACGAATCACCATCTAGTTGATGGTTTGACATGCGATATTCACTCATACGCCACTCCTATCTACGAGCAGGGGAGATGAGGAGCGGGGGAGAGGGGGAGAGGGGGAGTGCTTTCTCCCCTGCCCCCCTTCTCCCCTGCTCCTCATCCCCTCATCTCCCCTGCTAATAAGGCCGTCCACGCCCGCCAAGCCGTTCAACATGGATGGGATCGTAACAATCGCCAAACTTTGTCTTGGGCATAGACGCTTTCTTTTCCATCAATTCTTCGTACTCATCATCATCAACCATCGCCACAATACGGGCGATGCTTGCTTCACCATCGACAAAGCGCCACGGGAAGCAGCCAACTTGCACACGACGGTTCACCAGTAAATCAATATCACCGCCGATGCACTCGGCATGGATGATGCCTTTGTCGAACATTTGCAAGTGCATCATCTGGTACATATCTTTGGTGAAGTATTCAGCCAGCGGTTTGCCGTACTTTTCCTTGAAATGCTCATCAGCATCTTCCGCCTGTGCGGGCATCCAATCCCGAATTTTGGTGTTCATCGGATGGTCAGCACTACCGCAATCGACCCCAATCCATTTGATTTTTTTCTCGATGCACCATTTCACGAAACGTTCGTCTGGACCGGGGTGCATGACCATGTAGCGCATTTCGTTGCCATACGGCTGATCCCATCCAAAATGATGATAGCCGGTGTGAATGATGAGAATGTCGCCCTCTTTCACTTCGACGCGCTCTTCAATCATTTCGGGGGTGTACACGTCGTAATCGCCGCAAATATCGCTGAGGTCAACGATGGCTGCGTCGCCCGTGAGGAAGTCAAAGTCCAGTTCGGCAATGTCTTTGCCGGGCGTGTAAAAGTGAATTTCGCCGTCCAAATGGGTGCCGACATGGTTGCTATGGGTGACAACTTGGCCGTTCGCGCCGTTGGGGGCGAGCCGTTTGAAGTATTTGACTTGCAAGGGTTCGTATGTCGGCCACGGCGGTGTGCCGATGCCTAGCGGGATGGTGAGGTCTATAAATTTCATCTGTTCTCCTGTTGCCGCGCATGGGATGGCGGCTTGATTGTGGGTTTGATGGGGGATTATAACGAAAAGGATGGATAATTGATAATGGAGAATGGATAAGGGTGCATTTTAGTTTGGGGATAGGCAATGACACCGATTAAAATCGGTGTCTGGTATACAAAAGCCCGCTGAAAGCGGGCTGATTTTAACGCGCTTTTAGCGTGTTTCTTCTGTGTCACAGAAGCATTCCACCGTACCCCAAGCTGAAATGCCTCTATGCCATTTGTCATATTGAAGAAATATATGGCTTCATTTATACTGTAATTGGTTGACTGTGCTGATGGTATTGTCAACATAACTGTAGCCTGCGTGTGATAATGAGAAAACGAACATATTTTCTAACATGGCAGGGTTGTCTCACTTCTCTTTATAAAAAAGAGTTTGGATACTGATTTTACAGATAATCACTGATTTTTCTTCTTTTATCAGTGAAATCAGTGTCCCGTTTTTAAGAACTGAACAGATATGTCTAATATGGTGTGAATAATGAATCTCAACTTACCTATCCTTGACCAAGTAGCCA
>CAYSDT010000313.1:0-3046 GCA_964429835.1 uncultured Ardenticatenaceae bacterium
ATTCCACGCATCGAGATAGTACGCCAACGGCCGTATGCCAAAATTGTCACGAACGGCCGTTTCCCGATACATCTCCCCCATCAATTCAAAATCCGCAGGCGACCCATCCCGCACAACAATCCCTTTGCGTGTAGCCAACCTAATGTTGTAGCGCGTCTTAGGCTTCATTGCCGCCAGCAACGCCTCTTCCGACAGTGTTAAATCCATCTCCACCGTATTCTTAAACTGGATTTGTTCGTTGGAATACAGCCAGCCACGCGCCGCCAAATCAGCAACAAATTCTTCCCCAACAGGCGATGGTTCGATGGGATCAACACCCCATCCAGCCGCCACTTCGGGGTCAATTTTAATCAAAATCGCCTTCTCTTCACGGGCGATGGTTTCAAGCGCGGCCAATATCTCCCCGCGCACGGCTCCATCGCCATAATCGAATGTCGGCCCTTTGGGGACGTATAAAATGCAGAAGGGGGTGTGGGGTAACGGCCGTTTGAGTATGAGCGGATACGCAGACTTACCACTCGCCACTCGCCACTCGCCACTCGCTACCCGATCCCATCCCCACCGCGACTTAAATGCACCCCACACGTCACTTTGTAACGGATGGGCAATTTGTGTTTCAGTAATCATTTAATCTTTTAGCCTGAAAAAACGATCCGCAGATTACGCAGATTTATGCAGATTCTTTTTCTATAATCTGCGCTAATCTGCGTAATCTGCGGATCATTAAAAATAAGCATCCTATCTTCGTCCCCGCTTCCATTGGTACAGCGCGTACAACCGCTTGTTGTACACCCGATCCGCCGCGCCGACGGTTCGTTGCACGGTGCCGCCAAAACCGCGCTTATTGCGATACACGCCCCACAACCCATCATTGCGCTCCATAAATCCCGCTTCTAGCGTGTCCGCATCCTCATCTGGCACACCCCACAGGTCGTAACTGACACAGCCGCGCTCTTTCGCCCACTGCATCGCCGCCCATTGCAGCGCGTAGGTCGGCATCCGCCGCCGCTCCTCGTTGCCCGACGCGCCGTACAGATAAATCGCCTTATCGCCGATGGCGGAGACGATGATGGCCGCCAATGGCAGACCCTCAAATTCAGCAATAAACAGTGCCATCTCCCCGCGTGGGGCGAAAAATTCATACGCCGTGCGGTAATAGATGGGGTCATGCACCGCGAACCCATCCCGCGTCGCCGTCGCCTGCATCAGACGGGCAAAAATGCCAAAATCAGCATCACTACCGCCTTCGCGCACAATCACATCTTTGCGCCCCGCCAACCGAATGTTGTACCGCGCTTTCGATTTCATTTTCGCCAAAATATCATCGGGCGATGGGGTCAAGTCTACCAAAACTGTGCGCGGCGGCTGGATGTGATCGACAGTGGTGAGCAAATCATGGCGGTCGCAAATCGTCTGCCATTCGGCGGGCGGCATGTCGTTTTGCCACAACAGCGGCTCAATTTTCACCAGCCCTGTCCGTAACTCATGCGCGGCTTGATGGATATGATTGAACAGCACATCCACCTGTTCATCATCGCGCCAATCGACCAGCGGCCCGTGCGGGATATACCCAATTTTGGCGATGCCCATCATGGCCGACTTGACCAAAATCTGCGCCCCAGCGACCAATTCGCCATCACGCCGCATCCACACGCGCCGCGATGTCCAATTAAATCGCCCTTTCAGCCGCGCCCAGTTGGTCGTCTGTAAAATGCTCCCATTCGGATGCGCGGCCACAAATGCGTCCCACTCAGCATCAAAATCGGAGTAAGGTTGTTCTTCCAGTGTAAAGATGTCGTCTAACATAGAAAAGAGGAATAATGAATAATGAATAATGAATTGTTAATTGTGAACGGGGATCGCGTCACCACTTCACAATTCATTATTCCCAATTCATTATTCATTATTAATCAGTATTGTTTCTCGCGGTTGATGAGGTTGAGCAGCGGCTCATCGTTGAGGTAGCGGCGCAGGTTTTCGGCGAAAAGATCGGTAACGCGCTCGTCGTAGTTGGGGGTGTTGCCCGCGATGTGCGGGGTGAGGATGGCGTTTTCCATCTGCCATAGCGGACTGTCAGCGGGCAATGGCTCTTGCTCGAATACATCCAGACTTGCGCCAGCAATCTCCCCTTTTTTGAGCGCGTGGATGAGGGCTGGCTCGTCCACACTGCCGCCGCGCCCGATGTTGATAAAAACGGCCGTTTTCTTCATCACCTTAAACAGTTCCTTGTCAAAAAAGTGACGGGTATCGGCTGTCAATGGCAAAATGTTGATTACATAATCGCACTCAGCCACCATCGAACGGGTCGCGGTGGATGGGTACAGCATGTCGGGCAGACTGCCATCGGGGTCGCCATGTCCCGGCACGCAGTAGCCGCTCGCTTCGGGGTGACGTGGGTCGCGTTTGGTTGCCACGATGCGTAAGCCGAACGGCTTTGCCAGCCGTGCCACCTCGCGCCCAATCTGCCCATAACCGACGATGCCCAGCGTTTGCCCGCGTAATTCTGTCAACAGAAATTCATCCCATTTATTGGACGGCCATTCGCTTTTTTGCTGGTAGCTGAACCATTGTTTCACCCGATACGCCCATAATAAAATGTGGGTAATCGTATACATGCCCATATTTGGGGCGTGTACGCCGCTGGAATTGGTGATGAGGGTGTCGGTTTGCCAAACGGCCGTTTCTACCAAATGATCATTACCCGCAAAATGCGCCTGCACCCATCGCAGCTTTGGTGCTTGCGCGGGGGCGGGCAGTTCGTTGGTCGCGTAGATGATTTCAGCATCCGTCTGCATGTCGGACGGCCATTTGCCGCCTTTGAGCTTTACCTGCTCAATTACAATGCGCGGCGAAACGGCGCGTAACTTGGCAAGCATCGGCTCTGGGAATTCTTTGGTGATTAAAATTTTGAGTTCGTTCATCCGCAAAGTGTACCGATTGCGTGATTGTGTGCAACATTTGGCGGGGATGAGGAGCGGGGGGGATGAGGAGCGGGGGGGATGAGGAGATCGTATTCTCCCCCGCTCCCCCGCCCCCCCCCCCCCCC
>CAYSDT010000313.1:3056-4304 GCA_964429835.1 uncultured Ardenticatenaceae bacterium
CGATTGCGTGATTGTGTGCAACTTTCGAGATAGAGATTGAAAATCTCCCCTTCTCCCCTGCTCCCCCGCTCCCCTGCTCCCTATCTCCCCAATAGTGTCTCGCTCACCTGCCACAATCGCTCAGCAACGGCCGTTTCCTGTGCAGCTTCTGATGGCGTAACCGCCTTCTTTTTCACGAAATACAGTCCCGTCACCCCTTCCACGTCGGGCGACGAGGCCAGATAGATGCTCGTTTCGGCTCCTTTATCGGTGTTGATAGCGAATAATTTGGCGATGGGCATGACGATTTTCATTAAACGGCCGTTGTTATCCCCAAAATTAGAGCGCACAAAGCCCGGATGGAGACTATTGGCCGTGACACCCGTCCCGTCCAGCCGCCGCGCCAGTTCGGTGGTGAACAAAATGTTGGCTAATTTACTGCTGCTGTACACATCCATTCCCCCGAATTTTTGTTCCGCTTGCAAATCATCAAAATTGATCGCCCCGCGACTGTGCGCCATTGAGGAGACGTTGACGATGCGGGCGGGCGCACTTGCTTTGATTTTGTCCAATAGCAAATCGGTCAGCAAAAAGTAGCCCATATGATTGAGCGCAAATGTCATTTCTAACCCATCCACCGACTCTGAACGCTCCATAAAAAGTACGCCCGCGTTGTTTATCAATACGTCCAGCCGATCATATTTTTCCAAATAGGTCGCTGCCAACGCACGGATGGATGCTTGCGATGACAAATCAGCGATCATGAGATCGACTTGCCCCGTTGCCGTCTGCGTGACCTCTTTTTTGGCCGCCTCGCCGCGTTCGGCACTGCGACAAACCATCACCACATGCGCCCCCATTTTTGCCAATTCCCGCGCCGTCACTTTGCCAATGCCTGCGTTCGCGCCCGTCACCATACATATTTTGCCGTTCATTTTTCACCTCATTCATTGGACATTGATTGCGCTGATTACACTGATTAGGAACAAGGATTAAAGAAGTGTCCCCTATCAAAACTTGTCATTCCGAATCCCCCAGAGGGGATGAGGAATCTTACCCTGATAAGCGTAAAGATTTTTCCCTTAGCTTTGCTCGTTTTTCCATACCATGTTTTTTGTGAAATCAGTGTCCAGTTCATCCAGAAAGCGGCGATTGTAACCGATTGTTTTAGGGGGTGCATTTCAGTTTGGGGGCAAGATGATATTTTCTTGTGGCATCGGTAACATCTCAATAACTTGGGGTAAAGACCTGACAGGTTTCATCAAGACC
>CAYSDT010000314.1:0-4291 GCA_964429835.1 uncultured Ardenticatenaceae bacterium
GTGAAGTTGCCGTCGAAAACGGCCGTTATTGGTGTTTTCAGTTCGTCAATGCGCCCTTCGGTGTTGGGATGGGTTCGCAAATAGTTAAAAAGCGGCGCGGCGATGAGCAGGGATATGATGAGGGTAACGGCCGTTTGTTTCCATAGGTTGCGCCAGTTGACCGCTCCCACTTCGACAGGCTCAGTGTCCGCTACACTGTTATTTCTTGAGGTAAGCAGCCCAAAGCCAAACAGTAACGGAAAAACAAACCACAATCCCCGTGACGGAATGTAAGTATAAAAAGTCAATCCCAAGAAAACCCCTGAGATTACGAACAACGCCCACTTGCTGCTTGCTACTTGCCACTTGCTACTCGCCACTCGCCACTTGCCACTTGCTACTTGCAACTTGCCACTCACTCCCTTCCAGTAAAAAACCATCGCCAATGTAAACAACAACGGCAACAGTTCAGAACGTAACGCTTGGCGACTGGTCGCCATCGCCCAAAAGCCGACGGCGATACCTGCGGCGGTGTACAACGCCGTGCGCTCATCGAACGCATCGCGTACCCATCTGTACATGGCGGCGACGAGCAGGATTCCTGCCCACGCGGAGATAAGGCGGGGGGCGAGAGTGGTTGGGCCAGTGATTTTCATCAAAACGGCCGTTATATAATCATAAAGCGGCTCGCGCCCGTACCCGATGGTGAAATAGAGGTCGCGCACGCCTTCATTGGCGATGCTCCACGCCGTGATGCCGTGATCGGCTTCGTCGTGGGTCAGGCCGGGCGGGATGGTGGCTAATTTGTACAGGCGGAGGAAAACGGCCGTTAATAAAATTAACAGTCGCCACCAAATTATCGCGCTTTGTTTTCGTGTTTTTGCCATCACGGGGCAATGGTACGCAATTGGGGGAACGATGGCAAATGAGCGAAGGGGGAAGGGATGGATTGGGGAGACCTGACAGGTTTCATCCAGACCTCTTGTTTTACACGAGTATCTTTGAAAAACCTGTCAGGTCTCCCCGAAATACTGAGAAGATACAGACATTACGCTTAAATGGGGTTAAATCATCCCCTGCTCGGTAAGAAACTGAGAAACGGCCGTTTCTAACCCCATCCGCCCCGCAATCACTTCAACTTCGTAATGCCTGCGCCATTCTGTAAGGATGGGTAAAGCCGATTTCCATTCATGGAAAAGCAATCGACCACCCGCGCCAGCATCCGTCAAAAAGCCAGAATCGTGGTAATCGCGCTCCGTTTGTGCCATATCGTATGGCACACGCACAATTTCAGCGTCCCATTTTCCATTCTGGAACACCGCTTGCACATAACTTGCCCGCGAATCGCCATAACAATGATTGCCAGCCGATCCTGTGTTAATGACCGTCGTTTCGCCAATTTGCCGTTTATTGGCAAGATGGATGTGGCTAGTGACAAAAAGCGCAGGGGGGGATGTGCCAATCTGTTGACGGACGGCATCATCGTTTGAAGTGGGGCAAACGGCGTGTTGGGCAGGCCAGACACAATCCCGATTGCCGCGCATGGAGGCGTGGGTGGCGCGTAATTCATAATTATTTGAGGAGGAAAAACGGCCGTTTTTCCCAAACAAACGCACCACATCGGGCAACGCCGCCAAATCAGCCACCGAGCCATTCAATTGCTGGTACGTCCACAACGAGCTTTTGTTGATTTCAGCACGAATGCCAACATGGTCGGCATCTGGCACAGCGTGGGCATGTTTGATGACGTAATCTTCGTGATTGCCGCGTGTAATACGCCAGCCCTCATCACGCCGTCGCTCTTGCACAAACGACCAACATTCCAACGGTTTTGGGCCGCGATTAACGATGTCACCATTAACAATGACCTCATCCGCGCCCCACGTTTCAATATCAGTTGTCACCGCCTGTAAAGCGGGAAAATTACCATGAATATCAGAGAGAATTGCGACTTTCATTGGAGAGGGAGCAGGGGAGAGAGGGAGCGGGGGAGCAGGGGAGCGAGGAGAAAGTTCCTCCTCATCTCCCCTGCTCCCCTGCCCCTCATCTCCCTTGCTATCGTTCGCGCAAGTGGGGGAACAGCAACACTTCGCGGATGGTTGATTTATCAGCTAACAGCATGGCAAGGCGGTCAACACCTTGTCCAAAGCCACCGTTGGGCGGCATCCCATAGCGCATGGCGCGGAGATAATCTTCATCAATCGGGTTGATTTCATCGTCGTCCGCTTTGAACTGCTTTTGCAGCATCTCAAAACGGTCTAATTGGTCGATGGGATCGTTTAATTCGGTGAACGCATTGCCCATTTCCATGCCCGCCATGAAGAATTCAAATCGCTCCACATGCAGCGGATCGCCGGGAATTGCTTTGGCGAGGGGGGAGATGTCACGCGGGTATTGGGTGAGGAAAGTCGGCTGGATGAGGTTCGGTTCGACAAAATCGCCCATCAACCCATCAATCAGCTTGCCCCAACTTGCGCCGGGCGGGGTGCTGGTGGCGACGGCGTTCTCTTTGCCATACGCCTGAATCGCTTTAGCAAGATCGCCCGCTTGGGTGTAGTCCATGTAGTCGATGCCTGTGTGCTTTTTAATCGCATCACGCATCGTAATGCGTGTCCATGATCCACCCATTTCAATGACATTGCCCTGATAATTGATGCTGGTGCTGCCCGTCACCGCTTCGGCGATGTAAGCGTGCATCGCTTCGGTAAAGTCCATCACATCGGTGTAATCCCAGTATGCGGCGTAGAACTCCATCTGCGTAAATTCGGGGTTGTGCTTGAAGCTGACCCCCTCATTGCGAAAGTCGCGCCCGATTTCGTAGACGCGCTCAATGCCGCCGACGAGCAATCGTTTGAGATACAGTTCAAAGGAAATTCGCAAAAATAGCTCTTGTTTAAGCTGGTTGTGATGGGTGGTAAACGGCCGTGCGGCCGCGCCGCCATAAAGGGGTTGTAAAATGGGCGTTTCCACTTCTAAAAAGCCATGATCGTCCATAAAACGGCGCATGGAGCTGATGATATTGGCGCGTAGGCGGAATATGTCGCGCACTTCGGCATTGACGGCAAGGTCGGCGTACCGTTGGCGATACCGATCTTCGACGTTGGCGAAGGCGTTGTAGCGCACCATTTCGCCATCAACTTCCTGCTCTTTGGCGACGGGTAACGGGCTGATGGATTTGCTCAGTAACTTCCATTCACTGACGCGGACGGTGATTTCACCTGTGCGTGTTTGCATCAGCGTGCCAGTTGCTTGCACAAAGTCGCCCAAATCGAGCAGTTTGCGGAAGATGAGGTGGCTGTCTTCGCCGATGTCGTTGCGACGAACGAACAGTTGAATACGGCCGTACCCATCTTCAATATGAGCAAACACGGACTTGCCCATGTCGCGTACACTTTTCAGCCGCCCAACAACGGTGACGGTGGCACTTTCGCCTTCTTGTAATTGATTAAAAACGGCCGTTGCTTCAACAGTCGTGTGCGTGCGTTCACTCCGCAATGGATACGGGTTGATGCCTGCATCTTGCAGACGTTCCAATTTGCTCAATCGCTGTTCTTCCAGCGGGGATGGTTGCCAAGACATAGTTACCTCTGTTTAACAAAAAGCCCGTGACAAGCACGGGCGGGTTCGATTTATTTATCGTCGAATACTATTCTATTTGATTGCGACTACGCGGAATTTAATCAGGCCACTGGGGGCGTTGATGGTGACGACTTCGTTGACTTTTGCACCAAGCAAGGCGACACCGAGCGGGCTTTCATTAGAAATACGGCCGTTTATCGGATCAGCTTCGGCCGCGCCTACCAAGTAGTACGTCTCATCCTCATCCTCACCTTCTTCGGAGACGGTGACTACATCGCCCACGCGCACAAAATCATGCGGTTCATTACCATTCTTGCTGATGAGTTGGTAATTTTTCAGGATGTCTTCAATTTCGATAATGCGTCCTTCCAAAAAAGCATGGGCGTTACGCGCCGCTTCCAGCTCTGCATTATCCACAAAGTCGGCATCTTGCCCGTCTTCGTATGCGTTATGTAATCGATCTGCAACCTCCGCCCGTTCGACGGTACGCAGGTGTTCAATTTCGTTTGTCAGTTTTTCCAGCCCTTCATCTGTCAACAGATGTGGCTTGATTTTCGTAATACTCATTCCAATACCCCGTTAAAAGGGAAAACCGCCTGATTGTGGCGGTACATTTCCCATCATTAAAAAATTTAGGCCAAGATTATAAACAAAACGAACATCCGTGCAAGATTTGACCACGTTTTATTGATAAAGAGGCGTGAAAAGCGTTTTAGAGGACGATCTGCCTACG
>CAYSDT010000315.1:0-4276 GCA_964429835.1 uncultured Ardenticatenaceae bacterium
ATGACAAAAATCAAAGGAATGTTGACCATAGAAGAGTTGACCACACTGGTTAAACAAGGCGAAATTGAAACTGTCGCTGTCGTATTTACCGATCATTACGGCCGTTTAATGGGCAAACGATACGACGCAGATTTCTTCCTCGAAGATGGCGCGTCGAACGGCACGCATAGCTGCGACTATTTGATGACGGTGGACATGGAGATGGAACCCGTTCCCGGCTACGATTTCGCCAATTGGGAACTCGGCTACGGCGATTTCCATCTCGTCCCCGACCTCAGCACACTGCGCCGCGCCAGTTGGCTGGACAAAACGGCGATGGTGTTATGCGATGTGCAGAACAGCACATCGCACGCCCCCACCCCCGTCGCCCCGCGCTCGATGTTGCGCCGCCAATTGGAGCGCGTCACGGCGATGGGATACGACGCGATGGGCGCGTCGGAACTCGAATACTATATTTTTGAGGACAATTACCGCACGGCGCACGAAAAAGGGTACGCAAACTTAAAAACGGCCGCTTGGTATCTCGAAGATTATCATATGCTGCAAGGGATGCGCGAGGAAAAGTTCACCGCCGCCGCCCGTCGCCACCTTAAACAATCTGGCGTGCCTGTTGAAAATTCCAAAGGGGAATTCGGGCTGGGTCAGCACGAAATCAACGTCCGCTACGCCGACACGCTGACAATGGCCGACCGCCACGTCGTCTACAAGCAATGCCTGAAAGAGGTCGCCGAACAGTTAGATCTCAGCGTCACGTTCATGGCAAAATTTGCCGAAGATCAGGCGGGATCGTCTTGCCATATTCATATGAGCTTGTGGCAGGATGGGGTGAATGGTTTTGATGGAAAACGGCCGTTTGGCCCCGTTGAAAGTTCGGACATCACCCGCTGGTTCTTGGGCGGATGGATCAAACATGCGCCCGCATTTATGCCGTTTTACGCCCCCACCGTCAACTCATACAAGCGGTATCAGGATGGATCATGGGCTCCCACGCGCTTGGCGTGGAGCTACGATAATCGCACGGCGGGCTTCCGCGTCGTCGGCAAGGGGCAAAGTTTGCGAATTGAGTGCCGCATTCCGGGCGCGGATGCAAATCCGTATTTGGCGTTTACGGCTGCTTTAGCTTCTGGGTTGGATGGCATCATCAATCAAATTGAGCCGCCGCCCATCTTTGAAGGCGACATTTACGCTGCCCAACATTTGCCCCGTGTCCCATACTCGCTACGCGAAGCAACCGATCTATTCGCCGCCAGCGACTTCGTGCGCCAAACCTTGGGCGATGATGTGACTGACCATTACACCCACTTTTTCCGCACGGAACAAAAGGCTTTCGACAATGCGGTGACAGATTGGGAGCGTAAGCGGTATTTTGAGCGGATTTAGAAATTCGCCCCCTGCATACAATCGGAGTCGAGGCTTTAGCCGGTTCTTGCTCACGACCGACTAAAGCCTCGACTCCAACTAAAAAACCAACTTCTGGAGAAGATGAAATATGAAAAAAGTTACAGTTTATTGGTCAGAAATTACAGAGGCGTTTGAACTCTCAACGACAGGCGCGGATTATTATTTAGACACGGAAAGTGGGCGAACACTTCTCGTAATGGAAGATAGCCAAGACCACCTAAACAAGGTTTACAGAGAGTATTATGACCCTGATAATCCAGACTCCTTCGATATTGAAGCGGCATTAGCCAAAAGTGATTTACAGGATTGGGAAAAGACAATGGTTGCCGAAGCCCATATTGTTGAACAGCATTTTGGCTCCCGCGTTATCCTTATTCCCGACCTATCTTCCCATGAAAGTTATGTTGAAATGGAAAATTTTATTAGAACGATGAAAAACGGCCGTTTACAAGACAGATTATGGAATGCAATTCAAAAACGGAAACCGTTCAGCCAATTTCGGCACGTTATACAGCAAAATCCGGACGATTTACAACGCTGGTACGACTATAAAGACGAGCAAATGAAAAAGCGAACGCTTGCATGGTTGGAAGATATAGAAAATGTCGAGATCGAACTGGATTATGGAACAGTGCCGCTGAAAAACACCGATTAACATTTGTTTCAGGTGACAGGCACTTGGCAAGCACCTGTCACCTAATTACCGATGTTGAAAATAAACGGCCGTTATATTCGCAATAAACGCCAGCAGTAACAAAATGATGCCCAACGCCAACGCCAATTCAAAATTACCCTGCCGCGTCTCCAACACGATGGCCGTCGTCAGCACGCGGGTGCGCCCTTCGATATTGCCGCCGACCAGCATGACCGCCCCGACTTCGCTGATCGCCGCGCCGAAGCCGGCGACCAAGCCAACGATAACCCCCGCCCGCGCCTCACGCAGAATCGTACCGACAATTTGCCACTCGGTTGCGCCCAGAGCGCGAAGCTGCATTCGCAGGGTTTGATTTATGCCAGAAACGGCCGTCATCGTCACCCCGACAATCAGCGGAAAAGCCAAAATCACCTGCGCCATCACCATCGCTTGCGGCTTAAACAGCCAATCCAGCCCGCCCATCGCCCCCTGCCGCGACAACAGCATGTAGACAACCAGTCCAATCACCACTGGCGGAAAACCCATCCCCGTATAGACAAACGCCTTCAACCAGCCCTGCCCGCGAAATTTATGCAAGCCCAGCCACGCCCCCGCAGGCACACCCAGCCCGCCCGCGATAATTAACGCCGTCCCACTGACCGCCAACGTCAGCCACACGATTTCCCACAACGCCGAATCACCGCTGAAAATCAATGCGATTGCTTCTTGTATAGCACCCATGCTAATAATGAATAATGAATTGGGAATAATTAATAATGAATGCGCGATCCACTTCACAATTCATTATTAAAAATTCATTATTCATTATTACTCCGCGTTTCCGTAGAACAACTGCTGCCCTTCTAGCTTATACGCTTCGATGGCTGCTTGGGTCTCGTCGGTGGTGAGCCAGTTGATGAATTTCAGTGCGGAATCGTAATTTACGCCTTCATGCACCGCTGGATTAACGGCGATGACACCATATTCATTTGCCAGCAACCCATCCCCTTCGACGAGGACGATCAGCCCCAGCCCGTCCGCTTCGCGCTTGATGAACGTGCCGCGATCCGCAATGATGTACGCTGGCTGCTCAGCGGCGATGGTCAACGACGCGCCCATCCCCTGCCCCACAGATTGATACCATTCGCCCGATGGATCAATCCCAGCGGCTTCCCACAACGATAATTCACGATTATGCGTGCCAGAATTATCGCCACGCGAGACGAAGGGGGCTTCGGCGGTTGCCAACTGTGCCATCGCCGCCGATGCGCTTTCCATGCCACTAATGCCTGCGGGATCGTCGGCTGGCCCTAAGATGACGAAATCATTGTACATCACATCACGTCGGTCTACGCCGTGTCCAGCGGCCACAAATTCATCTTCTAAATTGCGGGCATGAACGAGAACAATGTCCACATCGCCCGCTTCACCCAACGCCAACGCCTCGCCCGTGCCGACGGCGATCAGTTCAACGGCCGTTTCATACTCTTCCTCAAATGCGGGCAAAATGACATCCATCAACCCCGAATCGACGGTGCTGGTCGTGGTGGCTACGCGCAACGTCTGCGCTTCTTCTTCAGATTGACAACCAATCAACCCAAACAGGGCGATGGCGGTTAGGATAAGGATTTGCGTTTGTTTTTTCATAACATAAGCTCCCAGATTCGGCGTAGGGGCGGTTCGCGAACCGCCCCTACATGGTTTGAATAAACTGCAAATGCCACACCGCATCGGTGTCGGCAGACAGACGGCTGCGTTCATCTTGACAGCAACCTGCAATCCACAAGGGATGTTCAGCGGTGGCGATAATCGGCCATCGCGCCCGCAAACGGGCTTCGATTTTGTGGTTGATCATCGCCTTTTTAATTGATTGCGAACGGCCGTTTAACCCAAATGGTTGAAAGCGTTCGCCCGCAATGCGCGGCCTTAAAAAAAGCGGGGGGGATGGGTTCGCAATCTCCAATTCCCATCGCCCCAAATTGCCCGTGCGTGTGCGTTGTTCTACAACTAATTCCCAGCCATCTGCTAGTTCATAACGGCCGTTTGCAAAAATTCTAATCGGCTCATCTCCCAACAACTGCGGGGCGCGATGGGGAATCGTGACCCCATCAACCATCAGTTGCACCCGATCATAGCTGAGGGTGAGGTGTAAATCGGCAGAAAGATCGGCCTGTGCGCCCGTTTGCCCACCTTCGATGAGCAATCTCGCCTGCTCAAATAGATCAAAGCTGGCATTGGGCA
>CAYSDT010000316.1:0-4272 GCA_964429835.1 uncultured Ardenticatenaceae bacterium
CAACACGCCATCTTGCGGGTCTTCGTTGCGTTTGAGCCAGCCGCCGGGCAAACCCCAGGGAGCGTGCGGGTGAAAAACGTGTTTGAGTAGTAGAAAACGGCCGTTTTCATCCACTACCACAGCCACTGCGCCAACCCGTTGACGGGGGACGATGAGTTGCACCGCCCAGATGAGAAGTTTGTTGAAAAACGGCCGTTGTACCCATCGCGCCAGCCGCTCCTTGTTTGAAATAGATAAGTTGATATTCACTAAGTCGGGAGTATAACAAAACCTATCCACAAGTCAGATATGGATATGAATGTTAATTTTTTGATGGCGGTTAAAACCGCGCCTACGACAACCAGAGGTTGTTTTGCAAAGACCGCCTACGCGGTCTGGTTCTCAGTCGGCGTAGGCCGACTTTGCAACCGTAGCCGTGAATTTTATTCGCCACGAAAATCCAGCGCAACTTTCACCCCTACAGGGCGTATAGCGGGACAAGAAAACATAACGGAGGTCATCATGAGTGACTCAAAATTGACACGCAGTCAAACAGACAAAATTATAGCGGGCGTATGCGGCGGCATTGCTAATCAACTGGAAGTCGATCCTGTATTTGTGCGGATCGGTTTCCTTATTCTTTTATTCGCCAGTGGAATCGGCTTTCCCATTTATATGATTCTGTGGATTGTCATGCCTGAAAACGGTGACGGTGACGAATTTATTGCTGACCCAGCCGCATTAAAGGAGCGTAAATTTGGCGCGGCTGGCACAATCGGCATTATGCTCATCATGCTCGGTGCTTACTTTTTGCTTGGGCAATGGGGCTTGCTTGGCGATGGTCTTGTGTGGGTCATCGCTGTTGTTGGTGTAGGATTATTTGTACTGTTGCGTAAAAAATCGTAAAACTGCGTGGGGGCGGTTCGCGAACCGCCCCTACGGGATAAAAAAAGGCCAATCATTATTCAATGATTGGCCTTTTTGGTTTTTAGGTAGTGAAAACGCTGTGTTATTCTGCGCTTTCGGTTGCGCCTTCGGCACCTTCTTCGCCTTCGACACCTCCTTCGCCTTCTTCGCCTTCTTCAAGTTCTACTTCTTCTACTTCTTCAGCACGGAAGATTTCGAAGCGGGCAATGACCATCTCTGGGTCAGAGGTGATGGAGACACCATCGGGGGCGACGAGGTCGCTGACGTGAATGACATCATTGCTTTTTTCGATGATGATACCATCGACGGTGATGGAATCAATGAGAGCCGCTGGCTTGGCTTCGATTTCAACAGTGCGTAAATCTTGAACAAGAATACCCAGACCATCTTTAACGGGCTGGGACGCTTCCTGATTTGTAAGAATCACTTCAGCCATCGCGGTGACGAGAGCATCCATATCGACTTCTAGAAAATCAATGTGAATCAACTCTCTACGGGTGAGGTGGCGTTGAATTTCACGCACCAATACCATGTGGTTTTCGTCACCCATCTGTATGTCAATTACATTCGTTCGTCCTGCGGTGCGTAAAGCGCGGCGCAAAATGAGTTCTTCAATTTGTATACTGATGGGAGCATTCAACCCATAAATGACGGCTGGAACAAGTCCATCACGTCGCAGTTGCTTTACTTTTTTCCCGACCACAGTACGCGGTGCGGCTACAATTTTAATTTCTTCGGCCATCTCAACTATTCCTCAACATTGTTTTGTGCAGCTTTTCAAAACGCGGTTTGTCCAGCTACAAAAAAGCGGCTTAACCATTTTATTGATATAGTTAAGCACCCTTTCACTTATTCTGTATTCGATTATAATATCGCCGACTGCAATAAGTATACTTGTCACAATCGTGCTTGACTTTCAGACGAGCCGAGCCAAGACGGATAAGTATAGCAATTTACATTAAATCGTCAATTTTCTGTACTGGTTAAACATTACGCAAGATTGTCATTCCCACATAGGCGGGAATCCATCTTCTTGGAGAAAGTGGATTCCTGCCTTCGCAGGAATGACAATTGAAGGTAATATGTTTTAATTGCACTTTGATCGGTACAAAATCATTAAATTTTGGAGCTAACGATGGCAGAAACAAATGGCATGGAACTTGCCGCTTATTATCAACACATTCAAGAAGAAGCACAGCTACGCACATTGGAACATGCGGAGCGATGGAGTACGGCCGTTTTGAATACAATTGGCCTTTACGTGGACAAAGGGACGCGGAAAGCACTCGCGGCCGCTTTGCCTGATGAATTATCAGATGATCTGTTGAAGAAATTCTGGCTGGCGCATTTCAGAGATGAGGAAATGACGAAAGAGGATTTTCTGGAACGAGTAGGACGACGTGCAGGAAATACTGACATTCAATTTGCGGCTGTGCCAACAACGGCCGTTTTCCGCAACATCAAAACCTTCATCGACGACGACGTGAACAAGCAAGTCGCCGATTCCCTCGCCCCAGCCGTTAGTGAATTATGGCAGGGCGCATGAGATGGATGGCGCGGGGTTTGGTAATGCGGGGCTTGGCAACGCCAAGCCCGTACCGTAGGGGTTTGGTGTTGCCAAACCCAATATCCCAAACCTTTCGCCAATTTGTATTTGCATCTTTGTTGTTGCTTCTCATGTTGGTTGCCTGTGGGCAGAATGGGGTGGAAACGGCCGTTTCCATCCCAGCCCAACTCACCATCATCGCCGACGGGGAGAGCCAGTCCGTCAGCAGTGTTGCCGACACCGTGCGAGCCGTTCTCGAAGAGGCCGCCATCCCCCTTGCCGCCGCCGATGAGATTGAGCCGCCGCTGTTCACCCCCATCACCGACGGGATGACGATTCGCATCACCCGCATCAGCGACAGCCTTGAAATTGTTGAGCGCAGCATCCCTTTTGACCGCAAAATTGTACGCAATGAATCCATGAACGCCGATGATCCTGACGTGATTATTCAGGCGGGGGAGGCGGGTTTGCAGGAGGAAACGGTGCGGATTGTGTACCGCGACGGGCTGGAAACTGACCGTTGGGTGACGCAAGTGACCATCGTTGAACCCGCGCAGGACGAAATTGTGATGACGGGTATCGGTGCGGGGCGCAGTAACATCAATTTTGAAGGCAGTTTGGCGTATATCAGCGATGGAACGGCCGTTATTCTGCATGGCCTGACCGCGTTCCCCGAACAAATCAACACGGGCGATGGGTTAGACGGGCGCGTTTTTTCGCTGTCGCCCAGCGGCAGCCATCTGTTGTACACCCGCGCATTGACCGCCAGTGTCAGCTTCAATAATGGGCTGTGGGTCGTTGGCACGGAGCGCGGGGCGCGGCCATATGCGCTCGGCGTGGACAATGTATTGTGGGCCGATTGGGATCCATCCCGCCCGATGGCGATGGCGTACACGACGGCCATCGCCACCAATTTGCCGCCCGGTTGGGAAGCAAATAATGATTTATGGTTGGGTGAGATTGACGAAACGGTTGTGCTTAAAACGGCCGTTTCCAATTTTGAACCCGAACAGATTATCGAAGCGTATCCCGCGACGTATGGGTGGTGGGGCGGCAATTTTGCGTGGTCGCCAGCAGGGCGTGTCATCGCCTACAGCTACGCCGATGAGGTCGGTCTCATCGACACCAAAGCGCGGGAAGATGACGAGAATCGGCTGCAATTGCAATCGTTTACCGAATACAACACCCTGACCGATTGGGTCTGGGTTCCCACATTGGCTTGGTCGCCAAACGGCCGTTATCTCGCCTTCACCAATCACAATCACCCCGATCCCGAAGTGACCCAATTTGACAGTTGGATTGTGGACACCGAAAATGGCGTGGCGGCTCAATTTATCGACCGCGTGGGCATGTGGGGACACCTGAACTGGTCGCCTGCGGGGGAGGAAGTTGACGAAATTTTCTACCTGCAAGCAGTTGACGTACAGGACAGTTTACGCAGTGCGTACACGCTTTGGGTGATGGATCAGGATGGCAGTAACGGCCGTCAGTTGTATCCACCAACGAATGAAATCAGCTACTTTTCCATCGCCCCCGATTTTATGGCGTGGTCGCCAGATGGGGCGCAATTCACCTTCATTTACGACGACGCGCTCTACCTTTTCGACCTCGAAAACGAAACCGCGCAACGCATCAATCAAGACGATGCCGTCATTGGCAGCCCTACATGGTCGCCTTATGGTGTTGGGCTGGAAAATCCATTCGTCCTTCCCGACGAGGACGATATTCCGCTCACTGGCCCAGATCGCTTTATTCCTTAAAAATTCAGTTTCTACAGTCGAATATCTGTATCTTCTCAATATTTCGGGGAGACCTGACAG
>CAYSDT010000317.1:0-4250 GCA_964429835.1 uncultured Ardenticatenaceae bacterium
CACGAGTATCTTTGAAAAACCTGTCAGGTCTCCCCGAAATATTGAGATGTTACCAATTCCTTCATAATCCTATATGTACATAGATGTAGTGACTGTTTCTAGCTATCCTGTCAACGCCCCACCCATACATCTCAAGCAGTTTACAGATGTCTGTGAAGCGCACATTTTTGCAACGCCTGTTGAGGATTTGTTTGTATAATCTTTGTCGAAACGGCCGTTACCCCTCATTCCCAAGCAATCTTCCTAATTTTGCCAAAACTTCTTCAATAACATCTGCTGGTAATGAGCTGATAAACTCTGTTTTCCTGACACGCCAATCCACGCTTTTTGCCTGATCTGACAAAATCACACCAGATACTTTATTTTTCAATGGAATTTTTACTTCAAACGGATACCCTTTTATTTGATTCGTTATCGGACAAAGTATGGCTAATCCTACCTTTCGGTTATACGCTTTTGGTGACAGAATAACCGCAGGTCGCCGCCCCGCTTGTTCGTGTCCTGCTTGAGGATTAAAGTTTATCCAGACTGCATCGCCACGTTCGGGAACATATGCCATTACCACACCTCATTCCCTACTGGTATTCCTGTTTCAATCTCTTGATGCAAATTATCTTGCGTAATTCCTGCCAGTAACGCATCTAGTGACGGGGTTGATTTAATTGGTTCCAACAAAAGGTTCCCCTCAATTATTGAAACAGAAACGAGTGAATTTTGCATTAAACCAACATCCAATGCGAAAGGTTTTGGAATACGAACAGCCAGACTATTTCCCCATTTTTGAACACGCGCTTGCATCATTTTTTATTCTCCATAATCAGTTACTTGTATAAACAAAGAAGATACAATCATTGTAACAGTAAATAAATATGGTAACAAGTTTGGACATGGTTTATTTTACGCAAAATGATCTTTACACTTTAAGGACGACCATAAAGGTCGCCCCAAAAGTGTAAAGATCATTTTCTACATTTTGAACCATGTCCAAGTTTGATTTGTTAAGTGTAAACGGCCGTTTACCTCTCTACTCAACCACAAAATGAGATTGAATCAGCGCAAAGTTGCGCTGCAACGGCGCGTCTGCGTCGGGGTATTCAAATTCGCCCAGTTCCCCATCGTCGCGGTGGAGGACGGCGTATAGCGTTTGCGTCACCCCATCCAGATCAATCGGCACAACAACCTCACGATTAAGCCCCGCAGGAATAAAGGTAAAACCGATGATTTCTTCAGCCAGTTCCCCATCGCCCGCGCTGTGAATGGCGAGCCAAACGGGGCGCGTGGCGGCGACCAGCGGCACAGTCACCGTCGCCCCATCCCCATTTTGGGCGATGGGTTGGTCGCGGGTGATGAGGTATGAGTTTTTGTTGGTGCGAACAGCCGCAGGAGGGGGTAAACGGCCGTCTTCCATCACCAGCGGCATGTCGCCCGGCACATCAAATTCGCCAATATCTTCATCGTCATTGTGCAATAACAGGTAAACCGTCTCGATTGTGGACGAGGAGAGCGTCATCGTGACCGCCTCGTTTAACCCATCGTCCAATGGTGCAAAGCCAACGATGATGCCCGCGCTGGTCGTGCCGGGATCGTCGTAAGCGACTACCCAGCCGCCGCCATCGCTGACGGCGCGGTCAATGACGATTGTTTTGTTCAAAATCGGTTGGTCGTAGACGAGGATGGACGGCGGCAATGTCGCCTGAAAAGAAGCGACGACGGGCTGGCCGCTGACCAACACGGGGGTGTCGATGCCGTCGTCTTCGTAATGGCGTGCCTCACCATCGTCCACGAAAAGCGCGGCGTGCAAGCGCGGCGTGGCTTCGTTCAAGGGGATGGGAATGGTTACCGCCTCATTTTCGCCCGCTTCTACATATTGATGGGCTAAGGGGCGGCCAATGTCGCCGCCTTCATCATTGTAAACAACGACCCATCCAGCGGCGGCGGTGAAGATGTTGTCGAATTCCAACAGGCCATCTTCGGTGATGGTTTGGTTACTGATGACGATGATGGGAACGGGTACGTCGAGGGTGACGGCGAAGGGGTGGGTAAAAACGGCCGTTTCCACATCAAAATCAGCAACATCATCACCACCCGCGTATAACATAGCGATCAACTCTTCTGTCGCCAACATGGGGGGGATGGCGACGGTAATGTCGCGGTTGCTGCCTTCAGAAACGGCCGTGTACGCCAACAGTTCGCCCATCTGCCCATTGCGCTCGGCGTAAATCGCCAACCAGCCATCTTCCAAAGCGACCACTTCATCGACAATCAGCACCCCATCATTTCCCACCGTTTGCGGGCTGAGGCTGATGGCGGCAATTGGCGTAGGGGTATTTGTGGGGGCGATGGTCGGCGTGGGGATGGCGGTGGTTTTGGTTGCCGTCGGTGGTGTTGTGGAGGAAACGGCCGTTTTTTCCACAACTTCATCGCCAGAGCAGGCGACCAGCAACAAAAAAATCAGGGAGAACAAAATTTGTTTTTTCATGGGGCAAGTATAGCAAAGCGGGGGAACAATTAACAATTGATAATTGACAATTAACAATTGACAATTGATAATTAACGAGAATTAACAATGATTGAGGAGTAATCATGATCATTACGCACAACATGCAAATCGAAGGACACGAGCTAGTCGCATTATCTTTCAACCCTGACGCTTTTGGCACACCCATTATTCTGATACACGGCATCACCGCTTCAGTCGGCACATGGATTGCCGATGGAGAATCTCTTTTCGCCCAATACGGCCCCGTTTATGCCCTCAGCTTACCCGGCCATTATCCAGCGGTTCTTCCCTCAGATTTTCAACAAGACGACTTGACGGCCGAAATGATAGCGCGTGTGCTGACGGCCGCTATTCGTGAATTGATTGGGGAACAAACGGCCGTTCTTGTTGGACATTCCACAGGCGCTTTCGCCGTCTTAGCCATCGCCGCGCACGCGCCAGAAATCACCCATTCCGTCATCTGCATCGCTGGATTTGCTCAGGGGCGATGGATTGGCCCGCTAGGCATAGCGCAACGTGTCGTGCCGCATGGAGCCATCGGTAAAATTGTATTCAAAGCGGCGTACCTTTCCAACAGACGGCCGCGCTGGTGGTTCAAAGCATCATTGCGAATTTACGCAGCCGACCCCAGCGTGATATTTGCCTTCCCCTTTATTGATGCAATCATAGATAACTCGCGCCCCTATTACAAACACCTCGATCTTGATGCGATGGCACACTATTTCATCGTTATGCCCGACATTGATATTGAAACATGGCTACCGCGCATCAGTGCGCCGACATTGATTTTGGTTGGCGACAGCGATCCCATTGTGCCATCCGCACAATCCGATCTAATCGCCGCCCACGTTCCCCATGCACAATTAAACGTATTAAAAGGGGTCGGGCATGTGCCAATGTTTGAGCGATACGACGACTACACACGGATGATGGATGAGTGGTTACGAGAACCCTCTGTGCCAATATAGGACGATTGCATACTCCATATCAACCTAATTTATTTTGCTTTTAGCAGGCATTGCTTGACATAACGATTAAATTAAAGACCACTTATGAGCGACTACAATCGTGATCGTTTCTCGTAATCGTGATCGTGATCGATTTTTCCGATTTCCGATCACGAAATAGGGCGAGTGACTTTTTTAGGTATGGTGTGTTATAGGCAATGGATGATCAAACTAAAACATGAGTATGGAGAGATAAAAATGAACTATCAAACAAATGTAGGTGTATTAGCGGACAAAGCGTGGCCGAAAACAGGACTGGCCCGCAACATTATTTTAATGCTGGCGGGCAGTTGGCTGCTTGCCATGACCGCGCAAATCGCACTGCCCATCGGCCCTGTGCCGATTACGGGGCAGACGTTTGGCGTGCTGCTCATCGCCGCGCTGCTCGGCTCTCGCTTGGGCGCGGGCAGTGTGATGGCGTACCTTGCACAAGGGGCGATGGGATTGCCTTTCTTTGCGGGGGGGATGGGTGGAACGGCCGTTTTAATCGGCCCCACCGCTGGCTATCTCATCGGCTTCGTCGCCGTTGCATTTATCGTCGGTTGGCTGGCAGAACGGGGCTGGGATCGCACGCCCGGCCGCACGGTGGCGATGATGTTGTTGGGAACGGCCGTTATTTACGCTTTCGGTTTGCCATGGCTGGCACAATTCACAGGCTGGGAACACGTTCTCACGCTGGGCATGATCCCCTTCATTCCCGGTGACATCCTGAAAGTAATGTTGGCGGCGGTGATGTTGCCGAC
>CAYSDT010000318.1:0-4246 GCA_964429835.1 uncultured Ardenticatenaceae bacterium
GCCAACTTTTCAGCGCGGCTTCCCCGCTTTCTGTGATGGTGTAGACGCGGCGGTTCGGACGGCCGTTTTGCTCTTCAACTTCTGACACAACCAATCCCTTCTCTTCCATCTTTTTCAAGGTGGTGTAAATCTGGCTCTGCTTGGCGTGCCAAAAATTGGATGTGGAAACATCCATCGTTTGCTTGAGTTCGTAGCCGGTCATCGGCCGGTAGCCGAGAAAGCCCAACAGGGCGTGTTGTAGTGACATTGAGCGTCATCCTTTGGTAATAAATGATATATAACTTTTTATATAGTATGGGGGAAACGGCCGTTTGTCAAGGGGCAAAATAAGGGTGTATTTCAATTTGGGGGCAACATCGGTTAAAAACCGATGCCTGACACAAGAAACGCGCTGAAAGCGCGTTAAAAGTAGCCCGCTTTTAGCGGGCTTTTGTATATCAGGCACCGATTTCAATCGGTGTCACACCTGAAATACACCCCAACATAAAAGCGTCGATAGTTTTTATCAAAAAGCTAATAAAAATTGACATTCCCCCTTTTATTGCTAGAATAGTCACCTGTTTTTGCAGAGATTTAATTGAAAGGAATTAGTAACATCTCAATAACTTGGGGTAAAGACCTGACAGGTTTCATCAAGGCATCTTGTTTTACACGGGTATTTTTGAAAAACCTGTCAGGTCTCCCCGAAATATTGAGAAGATACAGGAATTAGGTATAAAAAAATGAATGATGTTTATCAAAGAACAGCAACCTTAAATGTGACAGATGCCGCTTTGAACAGCGTGCGCGGTCTGTTGGTACAAAAAGAAGTCCCCGATTATGGTTTGCGCGTATTCGTCTCTGGCAGCGGATGCTCTGGCTTGCAGTATGGCATGGCTTTAGATGCCGCACCCGGCGAACACGACCATGTTATCGAATTAGAAGACGTTAAAATTTTCATCGATCCCTCCAGCATGATGTACATGGATGGGGCGACGATTGATTACGAAGACAGCGTGATGGGTGGCGGTTTCAAGATTGATAACCCCAACGCGGTTACATCTTGTAGTTGCAGCACGGGTGCGGCCGACAGCGGCGCGTCCTGCGGCACTGGCGGCGGTAGCTGTAGCTGCTAAATTTCGTTAGTCACTGCAAAATGAACAGACAAACAGGGTGCTATGCGCCCTGTTTTTGTTCCTTTTGCAGGAGTGACTTATGGCGATTCGTTATTTCACGGTTGAAGAGGCAAATGAACTATTGCCGCAGATAGAGCCTCTTGTGGGCGATCTTTTGGATCGGCGGGCGCGTGTTGTTTATCAGCGGCAGGCGATTGGCTCGTTGTTGGATGATTTGCGGGTTGATATTGGCGGAACGGCCGTTTCTGAATTAACAGTCGCGTTTGAAGAGATCGAACGGCTGGTTCGTGTAATCCAATCACACGGTTGTGTGATCAAAAGCATCAATGTCGGCCTGATCGATTTTTGGAGCAAGATTGATGGTGACGACGTGTTCCTCTGCTGGCGTTACGGCGAAGATCGTATTGAGCATTATCATCCGATACATGAAGGATTTAACGGCCGTTTGCGCCTATAAAATGGTCAATTGTTAATGGTCAATGGTCAATTGTCAACGGGGTTAAGCATTACGATTACCTTTCGTTAGGGAATGACCAGCGATGTAACTACCGACACGATCCTCATTAACAATTGACCATTGACAATTTATGAACCTTATTTACCACATCGTCCCCGAATCCGAATTTAAGGCTGGCACAGTCGGCAACAGCTACACCCCCGCCCGTTTTGAAGAAGATGGCTTCGTCCATTGCACCGCAGGGCGCGACCTCTCATTGCTGGTGGCAAAAGATTATTACAGTGCGTTCCTGAAAGCAGATGCAGCCCCGCTTCTCCTTCTGCAAATAGACACGACCAAACTCACCGCTGTGGTGAAATTTGAAGCCCCAGCCCCCATCGCGGGCGGCGGTGATGAGCATTTAGCAAAGGCGACGCTGTTCCCCCATATTTATGGGGTTGTGAATGTGGATGCTGTGGTGGGAAACGGCCGTTTGCTCCCCAACAACAACCACTTTCTCTGGCCGACAACCTTCAGAAGCTAAGAAGATCGAGAGATTGGAGATTGCCACATTCTCCCCCTCTCCCCTGCCCCTCATCTCCCCTGCTCCTCAATGTTCCACCGCATGACACACATGGCAATAATGCGACTCCTGCTCATCCGCCTTCTGCTCACAAGCCGTATCCATCACCCGCACGACAGGCAACGCCAACTTAGTCACCTTTCCCACCAACTGCAACGACCCATCCTCCAATTCGCGTATATTCCACATCGGCTCGCCGCGTTCCGTCACCACAATTGTATCCCCCACAGCCAGCGTAATAACAGGGTTCAACGTCGCCATTAAAATCGCTACATCATCAGGATCAGTGATGGTTTTCGTCAGCGGCGGCTCATCTATCGTTCCATGACAAGTGCGGCACTGGACGTACTGAACGTCCTTCTGACTGCTATGAATATCGCCATCACCCATCACCTCTTCCCGCGTGTGGCAATCGACACAATCCAGCGTCCATTCACACTGCGTATACTGTCCAATCGGCTGATAATAATTTTCCATCCGACCAGATGGATCATCTTCGCGTGGATGAAATGCCATGTCGCGCATACTGAAATTACCGCGATTATGGCAATGGTTGCATTGGTAATACGGCATCGCCGTCGTCATCTCATGCTTAATCGCATGTCCCGACTCACTCTTGTCAATCGTCGGATCGTCCCCGCGATACAACCCATCATTTGCATAAATCATATGGCAGGATGAGCAGCCAGTGGAGCGATAATAAGCGGGTTCGCTTATCGGCTCGGCCGCAAGATGGCAGTCGAGACAATTATCATTAAATGCGTGAATTGGCGCGGACGCATCCGCAGTGGGATGGAATAAATCTAATGATGTTATGCCTGTTGCTGTTGTGATTGTGTCCGTAACCGCAATTGCCCCATAGCGGGCGATTAAATCGGGTTGTGCGCCAAAAGCGTACCCCACTTGGGCGATGGCTCCTGTGTACGTCGCCTGTACAGACGTTTCCACACGATGGATATGGTCGGCGTGACAGTTGCCGCACGCTTCGTCAACAACGGCTAAATCGCTTGGATTACGGCCGCCTAACATGCCTTCGTGCGCTTTTTCCTTGTCTAACGTGGTCATATCTCCGCGATGGCAGGTCACACAGGCAAAGCGATCCATCGGGTGACTGGCACTAACTTCTTCGATGCCTTCGTGGCAATCAAGGCAGCCGTCTTCTACGGGTTCTGCGGGGGGAGATTGGCAGGCGGTTAGCAATAATAAAACAACCATCCCGCCTACGCCTAATAAAAAATGGCGCAGGTGGGATGGTTGTGTAAAAATCTTGAAAGCGTATTTCATTGAATTAAAGAGGGATGTACTCAACCCAATTCATCATCTGTTTCGTGTCATATATTTTTGCGATTAGTTCTAAATCCCGAACCATCGTGCCAATGTTTATGCGTTGCTGATGCCCATAAATGACTCCACCAAATGGTATTCCATTTGTTAAACGATAATTTGCTTCGGCAAGTAAATCATCATCTTGTGAAACTAACGTGTGGCCTAATGAGGTTGATCTATCTAATAAAACATCATCCTCTGCTTCTGCATAGCCATCTTCCTGAGCCGTAATAACAGAAACTCCAATCAGCCTTAATCCTAATGTTACAGCATAAGGAACATGAACATCCATATACAGAGAGACGCTCATTTAAGCATTCCTTGAGCGTAAAGTTTTTCTGCCAAAGGTGAGGAGCCTGCTTTTTTACGAGAGTGGTCTGCATATTCAAGTCGCTGCGCCATATCAGCATCTAATTCCTCTTTATGATCCCAATAGTAAGCTAAAGTGCTATGAATTTGGCTCATCGAAAGGTGTGGGAATTGGAAGTGAAGCTCTGGCGGACTCCAGCCATAGGCTTGATGTGCGCCAATCAATTCAACGACTTTCATTGTCGTATCAGCAATGATTGGCACACCATTTTTGTTGATGGTGACTTGTCTGTAGGCAGTTAATGTAGTCATACTTGCACCTCTTCTAAAGTTGTCATGCTGATAGTCTATCATTTTTTTTGTAAAAGATAAAAATCAGCATGACAAATCAGGGTTTTTCTTCTTTGAGGTGTAGATATGCTCTTACTCGGCGACACCTATTTCTGATGCGGTTAATTGGGGATTAACGGCCGTTTC
>CAYSDT010000319.1:0-4245 GCA_964429835.1 uncultured Ardenticatenaceae bacterium
GGCAATTTTAGCGGAACAAACGGCCGTTTATCGACCAAACCGCATCACAATAAGAGTGTAGACCTGACAGGTTTCTAAAAACCTGTCAGGTCTGAGGAAGAATACAATGAACGAAGATCAACCCCAAAAATGTGCCGCATTGACACATCAAGGCACGCCTTGCCGCAATTACGCGCAACATGGCGACTTGTACTGTCGTGTGCATGAAAATTATGAAGAACAAGAGGCTGCTGTTGAGGCAGCGGCCATCGCCCCCGCCAAGCCTGCCGCGTCAGATGAAAATCTGGAGCGCATGAGCCAACTTGTGGATGAGTTGGATGTGCTGGTGACGGAATTGAAGGGTGTTTTTGTGGAAAACGGCCGTTCGGCCGCCATCTACACCCCCGCACGGCTCGCCGCCCTGTTGCGCGACAGCTTGGACAAACTGCCCATAGACGTGCAAAATGGCGTTCTCGAAAACTTTGAAGGGATGACCAAAGAAGATTTGATGGATCCCGACACATGGAAAGGGCTGGCGTACATGATGAGCTACTCCGCCCGCTTCCAAGCGGGGCAAGTCGTAGACAGAGTAGACAATCGCCTGCCAGAACGGGTGCAAAGCCGCCGCCTTTTTGGCCGCGTCCGCGCCCGCATCAGCCGCCACACCCCCGAAATGGTAAAAGAGCTATTCGCCACCTTCGACGATGCCACCCTTGACGATTTCCTCGACCCCGACACATGGAAAGGGATGTGGTTTATGATGGATTACGCCATCCGCGACCAGCTTGACCAAGTGAAAGTGCGGGTGATGGGTGAAGAAGATGACGAGTTTGAGATAGATATTGAGGTGGAAACTGCATGAGCGTCTACGACAGCAACGACCAACTTTACAGCGTCATCCAAACGTTAGTCACCCAGATGGAAGCGGAAAATCCGCAAGCGGGTGACAGCATGATTAAGGCCAAATTATCGGTGCGTATTCGCACAACGGAGCCAACGGCCGTTTTATTTATTGATGGGACAAAACGGCCGTTGGAAATAGCGTACGGCACAACACCCAGCAAACCCAAGCTCGACATCGAAGCCAGCAGTGACACACTACACGAAATCCTGCTCGGCAACCTCCCCCTCATGAAAGCGATTGGCAGCAAAAAATTAAAAGTAAAAGGCCCCATCTTCAAAGCCAAAGCCCTCGCCGACCTTTTCCACCACATGCAAAAACTATATCCTGAATTAGCACCCTAATAAATTGTCAATGGTCAACGCTCAATTGTCAATTGTCAACGGTTTTCGTTGATAATTGACAATTAACAATTGACAATTGACAATTGATAATTATTATGACCCTCCCAGACCCAAACAAAGTTTACACCCGCGCCCCCTTTTGGAAAGACATACCCGACAAAAAATGGATGAATTGGCGTTGGCAAATGAGCCATCGTCTGAATACAGTCGAAGAGCTTGAACAAGTCATCAACCTCACCGATTCTGAGCGCAAAGCGTTAAGCCAACATGGCTTATTCCGCGTTGATGTCACTCCGTATTTTGCCAGCTTGATGGATCCAGACGATCCAAACTGCCCCGTGCGAAGACAAATCATCCCCACTGCGGCCGAGATGGTTCCGTTTCGCTCAGAAATGGCCGACTCGTTGGCCGAAGACAAACATTCGCCCGTCCCAGGACTTGTCCATCGCTACCCCGACCGCGTGTTGATGCTGGTGACGACACAGTGCGCCAGCTACTGCCGCTACTGCACCCGCAGCCGCATCGTCGGCGATTCCGAACAAACATTCAGTCGTGCCGATTTTGATGCACAAATCGAATATATCGAAAATACGCCCCAAATTCGTGACGTGCTGCTCTCTGGCGGCGACCCGATGACGCTTGCGCCCAAGATATTAGAGATGATTTTGAGCCGCCTGCACGCTATCCCCCATGTGGAAATTATCCGCATTGGCGCACGAGTTCCCGTGTTCTTGCCGATGCGCGTTGATCAAAAATTTGCCGATATGGTCGCCAAATATCATCCATTATGGCTGAACATTCATGTCAACCATCCCAAAGAAATCACGCCCGAATTGGCGGTAGCGTGCGACCGCTTGACGCGGGCGGGCGTGCCATTGGGCAACCAAAGCGTGTTGATGGCCGGCATTAACGATTCTGTCCGCATTCAACGCAAATTGGTGCATGAATTGGTGAAAATTCGTGTACGCCCCTACTACTTGTACCAATGTGACATGGTTCACGGCGCGGGGCATTTCCGTACCAGCGTCAGCAAGGGCATTGAAATTATCGAAGGGCTGCGCGGACACACATCTGGCTTCGCGGTGCCAACATACATCATTGACGCGCCAGGCGGCGGGGGCAAAATCCCCGTACAACCGAATTATGTGATTTCACAATCGCCGGGCAAGGTGGTTGTGCGTAATTTTGAAGGGTTCATCACCACTTATTCTGAGCCAGAACATTACGATCCACACGCCATTGAAGCGCAAGAGTCACTGATTGAGCCGCGCCCAGAGCCAGGTCAGGAAGGGATTTTGAATTTGCTAGAAGGGAAGCAGATGGCGATTGAACCATCTGGCTTTGCCGAAACGCGGGCGCGTGGCGGGGCGGAACATCGCTTACGCAGTGGTGAGATTAAGGAAAAGTGGCAACCGCTGGGGGTTGGGGCGATTGATCCTGATAAAACGGCCGTTTTGCCCGAAAGCACAATTGAATCTGAATAAAAAACTGTGGATTCCCGCCTACGCGAGAATGACAAATGGTAATAAACAAAAAGCCGTCTCAATGAGACGGCTTTTTTTATACCCCAATGAAAAAGCCACCCCAGCAGGGCGGCTCTACATTAAATCTTGTTGGATTTTTGCCAACATCTTCATCGTGGCCGCTTCACCAGCGGCGACGTATTCACTGCTTTTGGCAAACGTAAGGTAGTTATGACCGCTAACGAGGGGCAGAATGAGACAATCTGCTTCGGCGGGGTGGCCGCCTGATTTGCGGATGAGCGTTTCTAACGCCAAAATGCCGTGCGAGACGGGATTGCCCGGTGTACCTCCATCGCGTGAAAACAGGTCAACGGCGATGACGTAATCGGCTCCCATTTCGCGTACTACATCGACGGGTAAATTATTGGAAACGCCACCATCGCCTAGCAAACGGCCGTTAATCAACACAGGCTCAATCACACCCGGAACGGAACTACTGGCACGAACGGCCGTTGCTAACCGTCCAGAACGTAACACAACCGTTTCTCCCGTCTGTAAATCAGTCGTCACCACTCCCATCGGGATTGCCAAATCGCGGATATCGACATCACCGATCAACTCTTCAATCCAGCGTTCCAATCGCTCAAAACTGACAAGTCCATGTCCCGGCCATTTCAGTTGCGCCATCTGCCGCCAGCCCATATTCCCAGCCTTATCGAGAATTTGATCAACGGGAATGCCCGCGCAATACGCCGCGCCGACGATTGCGCCCGCGCTTGTGCCAGCCACATAATCAATGGGAATGCCTGCTTTTTCCAGCACGTTCAACACGCCAACATGGACAACGCCGCGAGCTACGCCACCGCTTAATGCTAATCCTACCCGTTTACGACTCATAAGAATTGTTTTGTAGGGGCGGTTCGTGAACCGCCCCTACGTCAATTTACCACTCGGTATCAATACTGGCGCAACAGTTGACCATCTCAACGGCCGCTTTTGGTGCTTTTAATACCTTCATTTTATTCCCTTTCAGGATCAATTTCTTGGTCATCATCCCTTTGATGGGATCAAGACGACCTTCGAATATCTCTTTCCAGATAGCTAATGGGGCAGTCATGGTGAAGGCTGGCGATTTTACTGACGGGTCAGTTACAAGGAATGCGTCATTGCAGTCGCCGTGCCATAAATCCATGTACATCGTTATCGAGTTACCTGCGCCATTACCATCAGGGACGACGAAGTAAAAGTCACCTTCCCATTTTGCGGCTGCCTTTTTGTAAGCGGGGGTGTTGTTAAGGGCGATCATTGCCGCTTTCACCCATTCATCTGTTCCAAATTTAACACTCATAGTTCCTCCATAATCAGTCGGTTATTGTATTCTCAAAAGATAGCACAGGCCGTTTGTTTTTGCTAGGGCATACTCCGTTTATGCAATAAATTAACGAGATTCATACGAGATACTTCTGAAATTTGCATTAATTCGTTGCCAATCAATCAATTTGCGTGTGTTTCATTTACTTAAAAACACGGCAGATGAATCTGCTGCTACATCTGCAAA
>CAYSDT010000320.1:0-4233 GCA_964429835.1 uncultured Ardenticatenaceae bacterium
ATACGAGTATCTTCAGAAAACCTGTCAGGTCTCCCCGAAGTATTGAGAAGATACGCTGATTTCACTGATTTCACTGATAAAAGCATCCAAAAGTACCTAAAATCAGTGTTTATCAGTGAAATCAGTGTACGAAAAAGATAAAATCCGACTTCTCCGACAGCCTGCTAGTAGGGGCGGTTCGCGAACCGCCCCTACATCTCGACTGAAATTTAATTTTCGCCAGCGTCCCGTTCTTTGTTTTATCCGCGTTTATCCATTAAATCTGCGTGCAAAGCCATCCGCGTCCCATTTTTATTTCTTCGATAGCCTGCTGACAAAACCCTATTAGGGATAATCAAGAGGTTGATCGAGACGATGCCCCCCAACTATTATGCGTACACGAAATGTTCACATGCTCTGCGCCAAAACCCCGTCTGCTAAAATGACATAATCCTGTATAATTCACAAATAGGTCTATTTTTATGTATTTTGCACGATATTTGTCAGCAAACATGGCAGTTCGGGTTGAGTATAGGGTTAAAATTTTATGGCAACAGAAGATAAGACAAAAGATTCACCAGAAGGGTTCAGCATTGGTCGCCTTTGGCGTGCGCTTAGCGTGCCGATTGTCTCCGTGCTTTTAGCACTGCTTATCGGTGCCATTCTGCTTTGGATTTCGGGCGCAAGTCCGATTGAGGCGTATCAAGCACTGTTCAAAGGCTCCTTTGGCAGCATGAAAGCGTTTGGGCGTACTTTAGAAAAATCAACCCCGCTGATTTTGGGCGGGTTGGCAGTAGCGTTCGCCTTTAAGGCTGGCCTGTTCAACATTGGTGGACAGGGGCAGTTGTTAGTTGGTGCAATAACGGCCGCTTATGTCGGTTTTGCTGTCGATGGCCTGCCATTCATCATTCATATGCCGCTGGCACTATTTGCTGGCAGCATTGCTGGTGGATTGTACGCCGCTATCGCTGGTGCGTTGAAAACGTACACGGGCGCACACGAAGTCATCACCACTATCATGCTTAACTATATCGCCATCAATCTGACTGATTATTTGGCGAATGGCCCATGGAAAGCTGAGGGCATTATCGCCCGCACGCCGCCTGTGTTGGAAACGGCCGTTATTCCCATTTGGGGTTACATTCCGCTCGGCTTTTTCATTGCCGTCTTCATGGCCTTTTTTACATGGTATCTGCTTGAACGCACCACATGGGGCTTTGAAATCAAGACGACGGGTCTTAACGCCCACGCCGCTAAATATGCTGGCATCAAAGTGCCACTGGTCATCATCATGACGATGGGCTTTAGTGGTTTTCTGGCTGGTATGGGCGGTGCAATCGAAACGCTCGGCGTTGTCGGTCGCTATCAACCCGGTTTCAACGCTGGACTTGGCTTCGATGGTATTACCATCGCTTTGTTAGCCAAAACACATCCGCTCGGTGTCATTCCCGCCGCCATTTTGGTCGGCGCAATGCAGGCTGGTTCCAGCCAAATGCAGTTTGATGCTGGTGTACCTTTCCAAATTATTGATGTTATTCAAGCCTTGATGCTCTTCTTCGTTTCCGCTGACGTGATTGTGCGCTGGTTGCTCGGTCGTCGCGGCGAAGAAAGTGAGTCGGTTTCATTAGGATCGGGATGGGCATAAGGGGATAGGAACATATTATGACAGCATCAACATCAGTAACGGCGACAAAAACAAATACAAGAAAGAAGATCGATTCAAGAACATTATGGATTGGTGGCGCATTGATATTAGCGGCCATCGTCCTGTACAAATATATTGACGAGCCGATTACAACAACGGCCGTTCTTTCATCAACCATCCGTCAATCTACGCCGCTTATTTTGGGCGCATTGTGCGGCCTTATCGGTGAGCGGTCGGGCATTATCAACATCGGCATCGAAGGACAGATGTTAATGGCCGCTTTTGTCAGCTTCTTGGTCAACGTCTACACAGGCAATTTATATCTCGCCATCACCAGCGGCATTTTGGCTGGCATGGGGATGGGATTGTTTCTCGCGTGGATGTCCATCGGCTTAAAGATGGATCAAATCATTGGCGGTACAGTCATCAACATTATGGCATTAGGCTTGACCAGTTTCTTCTATCAAGTCGGACTGACTACCAAAGGTAAATTGCCATCCATCCCGCTAGGGCCGCTGGCAGATATTCCATTGATTGGGCCAGTGCTATTCGACAACCCGCCCATCACCTATCTGACAATGCTTTTGGTTTTTATGGTGCAATTTGCCCTATTCCGCACAGTCTGGGGCTTACGAACACGCGCCGTCGGTGAACATCCAAGCGCGGCTGATACGGTTGGTATCAACGTGAAATTGACCCGCTATTTGAACGTCTCATTGGCTGGTGCATTTGCTGGATTAGCTGGTGCATACTTGACATTGGAAGCAGTTGGCTCTTTCGAGCGTGGCATGACAAACGGACGTGGATTCGTCGCTCTTGCTGTTATGATTTTCGGTAAATGGACACCATTAGGCGCGTGGGGAGCGGCTTTGCTCTTCGGTTTTGCCTCCGCATTCCAAACACAATTACAGTTTAACGGCAATCTTGAAATTCCCCATCAATTCATCGGCATGTTGCCATATGTATTGACCATTGTCGTGTTGGCTGGATTTGTTGGTCGCTCACGACCACCAGCAGCATTAGGCGAAATTTACGATACGGAGTAATTCATGAGTGAGCAAACGAATCCCCCCATCGTCCTTGAGGCGAAAGGAATTACCAAACGTTTCCCTGGCGTTATTGCAAACGACAGCGTTGATTTACAACTGCATAAAGGCGAGATTTTCGCCTTTTTAGGTGAAAATGGTGCGGGTAAAAGCACCCTGATGAACATGCTCTACGGCCTCTATCGCCCCGATGAGGGTGAAGTTTGGATTAAAGGCGAGCATGTGGAAATGAATAACCCCAATGACGCGATTGTTCGCGGTGTGGGGATGGTGCATCAACATTTCCAACTGGTTCCTGTAATGACGGTGGCCGAAAATGTCATGCTCGGCTCAGAAATTACACGCGGGATGGGGGTGTTAAGCCGCAGTAAAGCGGAAGCGCGGGTGCGTGAACTGTCGCAACAGTACGGATTGGATGTTGACCCAACGGCCGTTGTTGAAGACCTTCCCGTCGGCACACAGCAGCGCGTTGAAATTATCAAAGCGTTGTACCGTAACGCTGATATTTTGATTTTGGATGAACCAACGGCCGTTTTAACCCCCCAAGAAGCGAACGAACTGTTCCGCATTATGAAAGGGTTGACGAAACAAGGCGTTTCCATCATTTTCATCACCCATAAACTCAAAGAAGTGTTGTATGTGGCTGATACCGTTGGCGTACTGCGTCGCGGCAAAATTGTCGGCTCGGCAAAACCATCTGAATCAACCCCTGAAAGCCTTGCGGAACTGATGGTTGGTCGTGCGGTGCTGTTGCAGGTGGATAAAGAAGAATCCCAACCGGGCGAAGTGGTCTTGAAGGTCGAAAACCTGCAAGCACGCGATGATCGCAAGCAATTGGCTCTGCAAGGGGCTGATTTTGAAGTACGAGCGGGTGAAATCGTCGGTATTGCGGGTGTGCAGGGCAATGGGCAACGTGAATTGGTTGAGGCATTGACTGGATTGCGACCAGTGGAAGCAGGTTCCATCTGGATTGGCGACGAAGAAGTCACCAGTGCCTCCCCGCGTAAAATTACCGAACTCGGTGTGGCGCATATTCCCGAAGATCGGGAAAAACACGGGCTGATTATGCCGTACTCGTTGGCTGATAACATGGTGCTTAATAATTATTATCAAGAACCATACGCCAGCAGCATCATCATGCACCAAGATGCCATTAACAAGCATGGCGAAGCACTTATTGAAGAGTACGATGTGCGTACTCCCAGCGTATTTACCCCCGCCAGCAGTCTGTCGGGTGGGAATAAGCAGAAAGTGATTGTTGCCCGTGAATTTTCGCGGCCAACAAAATTACTCATCGCCGCCCAACCAACACGGGGCATTGATGTGGGTTCGATTGAGTTCATTCACACGCAAATCATCGCCCAGCGGGATGCAGGCGCGGCCGTTTTGCTCATCTCGGCCGAATTGGATGAGGTGCTGAGCTTGGCTGACCGTGTAGCCGTCATGTTCGACGGCCGTATTGTGAAAGTGTTACCCATCGCTGAGGCCACGCGGGAACGGGTTGGTATGCTTATGGCTGGTTCCGACGCTGAATAAACCCTAAAACAGGACATGGTTCAAAAG
>CAYSDT010000321.1:0-4230 GCA_964429835.1 uncultured Ardenticatenaceae bacterium
GGTCAGATTGCGTAAGACGGATTCTGTTAAGTCGATGACGTTTTGGTAGTCGTCTAAATTGATCATCATGGCGGGGGTGTGGGCGTAACGGCCGGGAACGGCGATGGTTGCCGCTGGAATGCCGTCGGCTGATTTTTGAATGGAGGCAGTGTTTGTGCCGCCGCCGCCCGGTCGCCGAATTTGGTAAGGGATATTGTTGAAAACGGCCGTTTCCATAATAAACTTCACCAAGCGCGGGTCTTGAATCGTCCCCCGATCCATCACATAAATGGATGCACCTTTGCCCAATGCCACATTGGGGCTGGTGTCGTCCTCTGTTGGTAAATCGTAGGCGGGGGTGCTTTCCAGCACAAAGGCTGCATCGGGATTGATGCCATAAGCGGCCGTTTCTGCCCCACGCAACCCGATTTCTTCCTGTACGGAGAAGCTGGCGTATAAATCGAAGGGGTACGGCTCTTTTTTCAGCAATTCGATTAAAGCCGCGCATCCTGCGCGGTTGTCGAACGCTTTAGCAACGGCCGTTTTTCCCAACTCCTCATACTCCGTCACAAATGCCGCCCGGTCGCCGATTTTTGCTTTGCCTTTGGCCGCATCCTTGTTTTTCGCGCCAATGTCGATGCTCATCGCACTGCGCTTGGTGATGCTGTTGCGTTGCGCCGCTTTCAGCAGATGGATTGGCCGTGCGCCGATGACACCCGTCAACTTTTTCGGCCCAACTTGCACAACTTTGCCGAGCAAGGAGCGGTCATCAAAGCCGCCGACGGCTTCAAATTTCAATGATCCATCGCTGTTGTAGCCAGAAATCATCAGCCCAACTTCGTCCATGTGGGCATCAACCATCACCCGCAAATCAGACGCGCCCGTCCCTTTTTTCAGGGCGATTAAGCTGCCCATCGCGTCCACATGCCACTCGTCAACATGGTCGGCGATGAGGTCACGAATCAAAATGCGAACCTCTTTTTCATCGCCAGATACGCCAACGGCTTCTGTGAGTGTTTTCAATAATTCATTCATGCTGTCACTCATCCTTGTTTTGAAAAAAGACCTGACAGGTTTCATTTAACATCTCGTTTTACACGAGTATCGTAAGAAAACCTGTCAGGTCTTGTCTACTCTTCCCCGTCGTCCATCATGTCGGCGACTAATTTATCCATAAATTCATCATCCAAATTGGCGATGAATTCAGCCAGTAAACGGCCGCTTCGTTCCACATCTTTCAGGTCGATAGATTCGACCATCGTGTGCATGTAGCGCAATGGAATGCCGACCAAACCCGTCGGAATGCCCGCACGGGCGATTTGCAAGCCATACGCATCCGTGCCGCTTGCACCAGTGTGGATGGCGGTGTCGGTCGTCATTTCCAGCGCGTCAGCGGCTTCGCCCAGCGCACTGTACATGCCAGGATGGACGTTGGGGCCGATTTCAAGCACGGGGCCGCCGCCAAGTTCAAATGTGCCAGCATCGGACGCGCCTGGCCCTTTGCCAAACGTCACATCAATGGCGATGGCGAGGTCGGGGCGTTGCGCGTGTGCGCTGGTAAATGCGCCCAGCAGCCGCGTTTCCTCTTGCGACGTGGCAACGGCGACGACATCCCAACTGTGCGAGCGATGGGTCAGTTCTTCCAAACAGATGGCAACAGCGGCAACAGAGGCGCGATTGTCTAACGCTTTACCCGTCACCCGTTTGTCCAATAATTTACGCAATGGCTGGCGGAAGCTGATAAATGTGCCGATGGAAACGAGTTCATTCAATTCGGCGTAGGGTAAGCCTGTGTCTACGGCCAAATCTTCAAAATCGTATGGTTTGCCATGCTTTCTGGCAGGCATCATGGAGGAGGGGAGTGCGCCAATAACGGCCGTTAACGGCCGTTCGCCATGCACGGTCACAATTTGCCCGTATAAATGCCGTTTATCGACACCGCCAACTGGCACGACGCGCAAAAAGCCATTGCCCTGATGGTCAATGACTTGCGAAACCATCAACGCGATCTCGTCCATGTGTGCGGCCAGTAAAATGCGGCGACGGGGGGTGTCGCCACTGCTAGTTCCTTCTTTAACGGCCGTTAAACTGCCAACCGAATCAGATGAGAAGCTGTCCACAAACGGACTCCACGCCTCTTTGACCACATCGGCAATCGACTGTTCATACCCAGAAGGTCCAGCCGTTTCTGCTAATGTTTTTAATAACTCAAATGTATCTGTCATAAAATAACTCTCTTTTGACCATCATTTCTTGGAGTGGAGGCTTCAGCCGGAACAGTTCCGGCTGAAGCCTCCACTCCCAAAAGGATAATTGCTACGGAACCGTTGTCGCCGTTGGCACAGGCGTATCCGTCGGTACAGGAATCGGTGTGTCAGTGGCGATGGGTACAGGCGTGTCCGTTGGTATTGCTGTCGGCGGAGTGGCAGGTGTTACTGTTTCCGTCGGTGGTAGCAATGTGGCTGTCTCCGTTGGCAACAGCGTGGGCGATGGGGTCTCGGTGATGAAAACTGTCGCAGTAGCCGTCGCTGTCATTGTGGCTGTTCCTGTCGCGGTGGCAGTCGCTGTAGTCGTTGCCGTTTCGGTCGCCGCCGTTGTACTGGTGGCTGTTGTCGTCGCTGGGAATGGGGTGGATGTTAAAAATTGGGGCGGCGTGGAAACAAGTGTTGCCGTCGCTGGCCCTTTGGTAATCGTTGGAATGGGAGTGAGGGTTGGAACGGGTGTCGCCGTGTCCGCGCCAACAATTGTCGGCGTTGGCGACAGCACCGCTGGCAATGTCGGTAATACACCCTCTTCTGGGGCAACCATAAGCGCAAAAACGCCAATACCGTAGCAAGGTAATGTCAGTAATACAATCCCTATTAAAACCAGATATGTCCGACGACGTAAGTCCATGAATAACTGCCAATTCTCTCTTTAGTTCAAGCAGGCGATCATAGTGGAAATTAGGACAAATGCCAAATCAAAATGAGGTGAAAACGGGTTAGTATAATGGCTGTCCATATTCGTAAACTTAACGAATATTTTCGTCTGTCATTCCCGCGTAGGCGGGAATCCACTGCTCTGAAAGAAAATAGATTTTTGCCTTCGCAGGAATGAAAAATCGTTAAGTTTGCGATAATGAATGGCCGTCACACCTGTGAAGACGGGGATGACAAGTTCTTGGATGTCTAAACAAAAAGACCCCAGCGATATAGTATCGTTGGGGTCTTTTTTGATGGTTACAAAAACATTAGGCCGCTTTCTTCAATACGGGCAAGCCATTTTTGGTTTCGCTGACGACGTACCCTTCTGGTACAGCATCAAGGGCATCGTCTTCACGAACATCTTTGGCAAAGAAGTAGATGGTCTGTGTGCGACCATTCTTCAGTTGTGTTTCTTTGTTGTGTAAGAAATAGGTTCTATCTTTTGCATTTGTATAACTAAAAGCCATTTTATACCTTCCTTTTGTCTAATAAACTTTTTAATCAATTATCCAGTCACTCAAGCAGAGAATCGCTTGAACAAGAGAGGATGGTAAATCAATAATGCGATGTTGGCAAGCGTTTATGGGAATAAACGGCGTGTTTTCACCTCTGCCACAGCATCTTGGCGATATTGGTACAGTTTTGCGGGTCTCCCCTTACCTTCTTGTTTCATTTTGCCACTTTCTTCCAAAATTTCCGCCGCCGCGATTTTATTTCTGAAATTACGCTTGTCTAATTGCTCGCCTAAAATCAACTCATATGCACGTTGCAGATCGGTTAGGGTGAATTGATCGGGCAGCAGTTCAAAGCCGACGGTTGTGTACTCTAATTTGTAACGTAAGCGTGTAAGCGCGTAGTCGATTATTTTTTGGTGGTCAAAGGCAAGGTCGGGCAAATCAGCCACCGAGAACCAATCGGCTTGGGCGGCATCGTCACCTGCTTGGGGCTGGATGGCATCGTGCGGCACAAGGGCGATGTAGGCGATGGTGATTACGCGGGTACGCGGATCGCGGTTTGGCTCGCCGAAGGTGAACAGTTGCTCTAGGTATACGTTGGAAACGGCCGTTTCTTCCATCAATTCCCGTCGCGCCGCCTCCTCCAACGACTCATTCATCTGCACAAAGCCGCCAGGAATTGCCCACGCGCCCTGATATGGCTCATATTTGCGCTGAATCAGCAGTACACGCAAATTCTCGTTGTGCAGGGAGAAAATTACAACATCGACGGTTACAGACGGCCGTTCGTAAATTGACGCATCATATCCATCCATCACACTACCCCTCTA
>CAYSDT010000322.1:0-4219 GCA_964429835.1 uncultured Ardenticatenaceae bacterium
CTTGTTTTACACGAGTATCTTTGAAAAACCTGTCAGGTCTCCCCGAAGTATTGAGGAGATACCGTTCACCTGTATTAGTGTCATTATGCAAAGACAGACTGCGTGCAGTCACCCAAAAGTCCCCCTTGACTCACAAAACACATATGCTATAGTTTCCACATTGGGAGTGAACGGCAATGCTGTCACTCGCAAAATCTAAGCAAAGGAGAAAGCGTACTATGGAAAACACAATTATCATCACCCGTAAATGGGAATTAGCAACTGTAGCTGCTGCCACTTTTGGCACTGTTTCTGCGTTTCCCTGCGCTTATGATCCCCCTGAATTGACACACTGATGTAAACATCATCTTCAATCAACGATTCAACGATCACGGCGCACTGTAGACAAGCCTCGTGGTCGTTTTTTGTTTTAAGCATAAAAGCCATGAGATTTTGTCTCATGGCTTTTTTTATTACACGCGAGCAAGTCGCAAGTAACAAGTGGCAAGTAACAATTGCATACTTGCAACTTGCAACTTGCCACTTGCAACTCTTTCAAGGAAATCATGGAAAACATACCTGATTTGAAACAAACCGTAACAAAACATAAATTAAGCGGCCTATGGCGATTGATGGATGGATATCGTTCCATCTATCTGGTTGCCATTATCAGCATGGGATTAGCGGCCGTTGCTGGTTCTGGCCTGTATATTTTGCTGGGCATATTCGTCGATGACGTGCTGCCTGCTGAAAATATGCGCCAACTGTTGCCGTGGGTCTCTGTCGGCCTCATCGTCTTGGCATTGACGCAGGGTGCGTTCACCTTCATGGGCGGGCGATTGGCGGCACAGACGGCCGAAGGCATCGCCCGCACGTTGCGGAATTACCTGTATGACCACATTCAAAAATTGACATTCACCTATCACGACCAATCACAGACGGGCGAGTTGCTACAACGCACCACATCCGATGTGGATGCGGTGCGCCGCATGTTTGCCGAGCAAGCGATTGGTATTGGCCGCATCAGCTTGCTGTTCGCCGTCAATTTCACCGCTTTGCTGATACTGGATGTGCAATTGGCGTTGATTTCGGTCATCGTCATCCCCATCGTCTTGATGATTTCGATGTTTTTCTTTGTCAAAGTCGGCAAGGCGTATGAGGCATTTCAGGAGCAGGAAGCCACACTGTCCAATCGCTTGCAGGAAAACCTGACTGGTGTGCGCGTGGTGAAAGCGTTCGCTCGCCAAGCGTATGAGATTGAGACGTTTGATGTGGAAAACCTTGAAAAATGGCGGCGCGGCCGTCGTCTGACGGCGATGCACGCGACCTATTGGCCGATAACCGACATTCTGTGCGGTGTACAGATGATCGCGGGCTTTTACATCGCGGGGGTGATGGCGATCAATGGTGAAATTACCGTCGGCATGTACATTACCTATGCGGGATTGGTGGTGCAAATCATCTGGCCGATTCGCAACTTAGGCCGCTTGGTGGCTGATATTTCGACGGGATTCGTCTCCTTTGGCCGTCTGCAAACGGTGATTAAAGTGGTGAAAGAGCCATTGGTGATGGGCGATGGGGTGTCGATTACAAACGGCCGTTTACAAGGATCAGTAACCTTCAAAGACGTACACTTCGCTTACGAAAATGAAAAAGAACACGCATTGCACGGGGTCAGTTTCACCGCCGAACCCGGTCAAAAGATCGCCCTGATGGGCAGTACAGGATCGGGCAAAACATCGCTGGTGAATTTACTGCCGCGCTTTTACGAGTACGAAAGCGGCCACATCACCCTTGATGGCATTGATCTCAAGAACTATTCCCGCGCCTTTTTGCGTGAGCAGATTGGCATTGTGATGCAGGAACCGTTCCTGTTTTCGACCACCATCCGCAACAACATCACCTACGGCGTAAACCGCGAGGTGACGGATGATGAACTGTTCGCCGCTGCCCAAGCGGCCGCTGTTCACAAGGTCATCCTCGACTTCCCCGAAGGGTATCACACGATGGTCGGTGAGCGCGGGGTGACGCTTTCGGGCGGGCAGAAGCAGCGTATCACGCTGGCGCGCACAATTTTGCGCGATCCTGGCTTGCTGATTTTGGACGATGCCACCTCAGCCGTAGACACGGAGACGGATGAAGCGATTCGCTTTGCCTTAGAAAAACTGATGCAAAACCGCACGACCTTCATCATCGCCCACCGTATTCAAACGGTGATGGACGCGGACTTGATACTGATGCTGGAAAACGGCCGTGTTATCCAACGCGGCACACATGCAGAATTGCTCAAAGAAGAAGGCGCGTACCGCCAAATCTACGACTTGCAATCCCGTATTGAAGACGAATTGCAAGCAGAGCTTGCAGGAACAATGAATAATCCTCGTTCCCACGCTCTGCGTGGGAATGCTTAACGGGACGCTCTGCGTCCCTTTGGACGCAGAGCGTCCCGATCTTCATTCCACGCAGAGCGTGGAACGAGGCTAGGAATTATTATGAACGATTATTTTGAAGAAGAAGAATTTGATTCACAGATGAACAAAGACACCATCTGGCGCATTGGCAAGCTGGGGCTTCGTCATTGGCCGTTGATGGTTGGTTTTCTCGTATTCATCTCATTGGTGTCGGTTGTGGAAGCGTACCACACCTACCTGAGCAAACAGATGATCGATCTGGGCATCGTCGCTGGCGATATGGAGGCGTTGAAACATTACGCCCTCATCTACTTGGCGACGTGGCCGATTTTCGCCCTGTTTGTACTTGGGTTTATCCTTTGCGCGGGCTGGTTGGGGCATCAGGTGCAATACGATTTGCGCCAGAGCATGTTCAACCATCTGCAAGAGCTATCGCTCTCTTATTACGACAAAACGCCGACTGGTTGGCTCATGTCCCGCGCCACATCCGACGTGTCCCGCGTGGGCGATTTGGTTTCGTGGGGCTTTTTGGACATGACGTGGACGCTGACCAGCGTGGCCGCATCGCTGTTCTTCATGTTCCTCATCAACTGGAAAATGACGCTCATCGTCATCGCCATCATCCCTGTGTTGTACATTGTTGCCATCAATTTCAAGAAGTACATTTTGGTGGAATACCGTGCAGTGCGAAAAGTGAACTCCAAAATTACGGGCGCGTTCAGCGAAAACATCAGCGGTGTGCGCGTGGTCAAATCATTGCGGCGCGAAGAGAAAAATATCAGCGATTTCCAAGAGTTGACCGATGAAATGTACGGCGCGGGCTTCAAGGCGGCGTGGTTATCGGCACTGTTTTTGCCAGCGGTGCAGTTGGTCAGCGCGGTCGCCATCGCCATTGTGGTTTGGTTTAGCGGCTTGCAATATGAAAGCGGGGCGATGACGATTGGCAGCATTCATGCGTTCGTGGCATACATCATTTTCATGTTGTGGCCGGTGCAGCAATTAGCGGCCGTTTATGCCAGTATGCAGCAAGCGGTCGCTTCTGGAGAGCGCATCTTCTCGTTACTGGACACGGAAGTGGAAATTGTGGACGCGGAAGGCGCGGTCGATCCCGGAACCGTGCGCGGCGACATCACCTTTGACCATGTGCAGTTTTCCTATGTGGAAGATAAGCCTGTGCTGATTGACTTCGACCTGACCATCCCGCAAGGGGAGACGGTGGCGTTGGTGGGGCCGACGGGGGCGGGCAAATCGACCATCGTCAACCTGTTGTGCCGCTTTTACGAGCCAACGGGCGGCACGGTTCGCTTCAATGGTCTCGATTACCGCGACATGACGCAAGCGTCCATCCAATCGCGGGTGGGGATGGTGTTGCAAACGCCGCACTTGTTTTCGGGGACGGCGATGGAGAATTTCAGATACGGCCGTTTATCAGCCACAGATGAAGAGGTGATTGCCGCCGCCAAAATGGCAGGCGCACATGAATTCATCATGAAGTTGGAAGATGGGTATCAGACGGAAGTGGGGGAAGGCGGGGTGCTGCTGTCCACTGGGCAGAAGCAGCTCATCAGCCTTGCCCGCGCCATCATGGCTGACCCCGACATCTTCATCATGGATGAGGCGACCAGTTCGGTGGATACACTGACAGAAGCGTTGATTCAGAAAGGGATGGATGTGTTGATGGAAGGGCGCACCAGCTTTATCATCGCCCATCGCCTCAGCACCATTAAAAATGCAGACCGCATTTTGGTGATTGAAGAGGGCGGTATCTCAGAGATGGGATCGCACGCGGAATTGATTCAACAGCAGGGGCATTATTACAACCTGTACAC